>JAGLWV010000058.1 GCA_023133225.1 Candidatus Aminicenantota bacterium
TAAGGCGCAAATTTTTCTTGCTTTTTGTATCGCAAGCGGCTATACATGGCTTTGGCCGAAGGACATTCGGTATCAGCCTGTGGAGTGGAGACGTTGGTCGCCACCGGGAAGCAGGAACTCCAAACACGAAAGCCCCTCGGGGTATAAGTTGGAGAATCCCCGCGCTTTAGCGATGGGGAGTTGTCAATCCAAGATGATTGGCTATAGGAGGGCATTTTGCTCTCCTTTTTCCGTCCGTATCTATTTGTATTTTAATCATTATTGCACGCACTATTCCAGTATTCTGGTCGTTAGTTCCTTTTATCATATTCGAGAACCCGTTAGCAATTTTCCGTGTTATTTCCCTCTTGATAACTGTAAACGCTGCATTTATGGAGTAATCATCACCTTGATGACCCCGTCGCGATAGTTGGCCGCTATCTCAAAAGCCTCCTTGGTTCTTTCCAGAGGGAACGTGTGTGTCAACATGAAATCCACGCTGACTTTTTTGGAGGCAATCAGATCGATCGCTTTCTGTGTACATCGATTCTGGCGGCGGACATTCTGTATGCTGATTTCTTTTCGACGCAGCTTGTTGATATCAAAAGAAACCCTGCTTTGATCAGGGATCCCAAGGATTAGAAGTTTTCCTCCAGGCTTAAGTAAATCTACTCCCTGGTCTAATGCCTGCTGGTCTCCACAGCATTCCAAGACTACATCCAGTTCACCCGCCTGTTTTTTGATCCCAGCCACCACATCTAATTCCTCTGGATTCCCAGCCCAGCAGGCTCCATTATTGAGTGCTATGGTAAGCCTCTCCTGAATTTTATCTGTAACAGAGATAGATTGAATACAAGCAATCTGGGCGACCAGCAAGACGCTGAGCCCGATTGGCCCACAACCCAGAATTCCGATTGTTTTGGCTTCTAATTCCTTCAATAACTCGATGCCATAGACTCCTATTGATAAAGGTTCAACCAAAGTCCCCTGGAGTAAGGTTAACTCGCCTTCGATCAGATAACAATTTTTCTCAGGTATTACGATGAACTCACAAAGGCAGCCTTCCATCTGCCCAGGAAATCCGAGGAAGTGGAGATTCAGACAGGTGTGAGATCGGCCAGCCTTACATTGATCGCAGTGACCACAAGAAACTGCCGGGTCCACAACCACGCAGTCATTCGGCCTGACACGAGTAACCTGGTCACCTATTTTTTCCACCACCGCGACACATTCGTGTCCGATGAGTGACGGGTATTTGATGGCTTGATCCCCCACTCGTCCCTGCCGATAATAATGAAAATCTGTCCCGCATATCCCCACCATGGCCACCCTGAGCAAAACATCTGTGGGTGATGAGAGCTTCGGATCGGGGAACTCCCGAATGTCAATTGATCTGATTCCAGAGAGCACAGCAGCTTTCATCGAGTCCTCACATGATTTTATTTCGCCTGGGAATACAGTTTTTTTCAGCCAAAGGGATTTTCACTTTTGTACAACAGACCAGCCTGATGATTGTAGGATATATCATTGATCCCGAGCATTCTGAGCGCAGCGAAAAGAGCTTTTCCTGCGTGCTTGAACGCAACTGCGGTATGGTGTGGGAACTGTTTCTGGATAAGCACATGACGATAGAACCGGCTCATTTCCTTTATGGCGAATACTCCAATGCTGCCAAATGACAGAGGAGGGATATCCAGCACTTCTCCCTCAGCGATATAAGCATTGAGCTGGGTGTCTGCTGTCGATTGGAGACGGAAGATGGTTATGTTGCCATGTTTGATCTGACCTTCCAGTGTCCCGCGTGTGATATCCGGTTTTTGGCCGTCCTCGAGCAAGCGGTTCATGATCAGCTGGTATTTCATCTGTGGAGCTTTGAGACAGGCCGCAGGAGTGTTTCCGCAATGAAATCCCATGAACAGGTCGGTTTGTTTGTAGGAGCCGACTTTATTTTTAGCCTTTTTGTACATATCTCCGGGGACAGTGTTGTTTATATCCAGGAGTGTTACTGCTCCTTTTGTTGCACAAACGGCCATGTATTCACTCATGGCTCCGTATATATCGACTTCACAGGCAACAGGAATGCCCCGGGAGGCCAAACGTGAGTTCACATAGCAGGGAACAAATCCGAAATAGTGTTCAAAAGCTGGCCAGCATTTATTGGCAAAGACGCCGAATTCTGAAGCTCCAAGATGTGCATCCATGAATCGCATCAAGGCGACTTCATATTGCGCAAGTTTTTCCAGAAGGTCAGGATATGTATTCCCGGTGCCCAATTCCCCGGTCATGTCTTTCATTATGGCTTTTACCTCGGGGGCATCTTTTGATTTGAGAAAAATGTCGTAGAGGTCAAGCTCGCTGTTTTCCATTACCTCTACCCCCAGGTCAAAGAGGGGTTTGATTGGAGCATTGCAGGCATAAAAGTCTTGTGGACGTGGGCCAAAGGCGAATATTTTTAGCTTTTTGAGCCCGTATACTATTCTAGCAACGGGGATAAAATCTCTGATCATCCCGGCTATCTCTCCAGCTGTGCCTACCGGATAATCGGGTATGTAAGGATTAAGACTCCTGAGCCCTGCATTGTAAGATGTATTGAGAAGACCACAAAAAGCATCACCCCGGCCATGAATTAAGCCTTTCTCGCTCTCTTCTGCTGCAGCCACGAACATCACAGGTCCTTCAAACCTCTGGGCCAGCTGTGTTGTCGGGCTTTCTGGTCCAAAATTTCCCAAGAAAAGAACAAGCGCATTAACGCTCTGTGCGTGGATTTCTTTCAGAGCCTTTCCCAAATCTTCTTCTTTTTCGACAACAGTGTCGATTTCCACGATATCTATGTTTCCGGTTCGACAAGCTTCTACTGCTCTATTTCTTCGGGCCTGGGAAAGTTCTACTGGGAAACAGTCCCTGCTTACAGCAACAATTCCCAGTTTTATCTCAGGGATATTGTTCATTTTTGATCTCCTTTGGTTTTTTGTCCGTAGTAAGCACCAGGACCGTGCTTGCGCTCGAAGTGCTTCTTCAAAAGATATCCGGGAAAAGCTGGTTCATCCTTTGCCAGGAGGAGCGTTCCCAAGGCTGTTTTCGCCACTTTTTCGAGGGCTAGACTATTAGATACAGCTTCGCTGGGTGTTTTCCCCCAGGTAAACGGGCCATGTCCGGCTACAAGTACAGCCGGAATTTCAAGAGGATCGAGCCGTTCGAAACGCTCTACAACCAATCTTCCGGTGTTTTCCTCGTAATCTTCAATAACTTCCTTCTCACTCATCATGCGGGTAAGCGGTACTTCGCCGTTGAAATGGTCGGCATGAGTAGTGCCAAGGCAAGGTATGGGTTGGCATGCCTGAGCAAAGATGGTGGCGTAATCACTGTGAGTGTGGGCAATTCCAGTGATACTGTGAAATGCTTTGTAGAGCTCAAGGTGGATCGGGGTGTCCGAAGAGGGATTAAGCATACCCTCTACTTTGTTTCCCTTAATGTCCACTACCACCATATCTTCAGATTTGATCTCTTTGTATGATACTCCGCTTGGTTTGATGACAACAAGCCCGCTTTCCGGATCGTATCCGCTCACATTCCCCCATGTTAAAGTAACAAGCTTGTAGTCGATTAAGTCTCTATTGGCTTTCCAGACCTGTTTCTTCAGCTCTTTGATGATCATTGCCTTCTCCTTTGTTTCTCGCGGATGGCGATCAACTCTTTCATAACGGGATACAAACTCCCTGACCATTCACTGGTTCCAAAGGCATCATGGAGCTGCCGGTAGAGCCGGTATAATTCCTGGTAGACTTCCTGGTGTTTTTCATTCGGTTCATACACTTCTTTAATTCCTGTTATAACGCGCTGTGCCTCTTCGATACATGAAAAGCCGCTGAGTTGCTTGCCAGCTGCCACAGCTCCGAATATCGCGGCTCCTAAAGCAGGTGTTTGATCACTGCGAGAGACTTTCATCGGGCGCCCTATGATATCAGCATAGATCTGCATCAGGAACGGATTCTTTCTCACAAGGCCGCCACAGTTAACGATATCATTGACAGTGCCACCATATTCTTCGATACGATTGATGATAGTGAGGGCACCGAAAGCTGTGGATTCGATCAGGGCTCTGTAGATCTCATGAGCCTTGGTGTGGAGTGTCTGACCGAGAATGAGCCCGCTCAATCGAACATCTACCAGGATAGTCCGGTTTCCGTTATTCCAGTCCAGGCACAGCAGACCGTGCTCACCAGGTTTCTGCTTTGATGTTTCCGTTTCCAATCTTCTAAATATTTCGTCCGCAGTTTTTCCATAGCTTGCGGGAACCAGGTGGCTCACGAACCACAGGAAAATATCTCCAACAGCAGATTGCCCTGCCTCGATACCGAAATATCCGGGAAGAACAGAACCATCCACGATTCCGCACACTCCGGGAATATCCTCAAATCCTTTATGTTTTGGAGAAACCATAATATCGCAGGTGCTCGTTCCCAGAATTTTGACTAAGGTCCCTTCTTTGACACCTGCTCCGACTGCTCCCATATGGGCATCGAATGCACCAACGGCTATGGCAATTCCTGGTTTTAGACTAAGTTTTTCTGCCCAGTCAGGTGAAAGGTGCCCGGCTAAATGGTCAGAGGGAACCGCGTTTTCATACAGTCTATCGCGCAAGTCCGCAATGGCAGGATCCATGGCAGAGAGAAATTCTTTATCCGGCAAGCCGCCCCACGTATTATTGTACATGGCTTTGTGACCAGCGGCGCAGACGCTGCGTTTGATTTTTTCAGGTCGCATTTCTCCAGTGAGGAGAGCTGGGATGTAGTCACAGATTTCCACAAAGCTGTAGGCTGCTTTAAAGACATCAAGTGCGGAGTTCTTACAGTGAAGGATTTTACTCCAGAACCATTCAGATGAGTATGTTCCACCGATTTTCGCCAGATATTCTGGCCGTATCTTTTGGGCGATGGAGGTGATCTGAGCAGCCTCGGCATGACTGGAATGATCTTTCCAGAGCCAGACCATTGCGTCGAGGTTATTCTTGAAATCAGGTAGTAATCCCAGAGGCGTGCCGTTTCTATCGACCGGCACAGGGCTGCTTCCTGTAGTATCGATGCCGATGCCTATTACTTCGGCTGGATTGAAGCCTGTAACATTTTTTCTCGCCTGTTTTATAGCTCCTCTGATACTCTCTATGAGGCCCATGGCATAATCAGCAGGATTCTGTCTGGCAACATTTGGATCAGAAGGATCGAGCAGGATTCCATCTTGACCTGAAGGATAGGAAAATACATGACTAGCCAGTTCCTGACCGTCCGCGAGATCTACAACCAGAGAACGGCAGGAATTAGTGCCAAAATCCAATCCAATAGCATATTTTTTCATATTTTCATGCCATTCACTCTAATCCCATCGCACCGGGACAGGCTCTATTTTTTATATTGAATTCACTATTTGGCTACGATCAAGGGGGAAAAATAAATCATTGCCGCAGCGATTACAGCTAGGACGACGAGCGATAGGATGATATCTTTCAAGCTCCAGCTTGCCCGGGATGCCTTCTTGTCTTCAGCAAATGTAGTGGCATAGGTAAGCCCCTGGATTTTATCATAGGATGGAGGCTTGGTGATCATGCTGACTACGACCATCATAGCAATGCATCCCACAAAGAGATACACGGCAAAATACAGAAAGTTCACATCAGCAAACGAATAGAGCACACCGCTCAAGTTGTCCTTAGTGAGCTCAGTCACCAGACGCAGCACACCGATGATAAATCCGCCGAAAAGGGCGGTCACAGCTCCTTTTGAGTTGATTCTTTTAGAGAAAAGTCCCAGGAGAAAAACTGAAGCGATAGGAGGTGCCAGGTAAGCCTGGACGCTCTGGAGATAATGATACAGTTCTCCTGATATGTACTTCATCAGAGGAATCCATAAAATCCCTAGCACAACCATAACCGCAGTGGCGATACGTCCCACCAGGACCAGGGTTTTCTCAGAGGCGTCTGATTTAATTTTTTTGTAGATGTCCATAGTAAAGAGAGTAGAGCAGGAATTAAAAACTGCGGCAAGTGAACTCATCAGAGCAGCCAGCAAACCTCCGATGACAAGGCCCCGAACACCAACAGGCAGCAGAGCCTTAACCAGGGCCGGAAAAGCTTGATCAAAAGTATCCAGCTGGAGTTGGCCTGTTTTAAACAGAGCATAGGCGATAATGCCGGGAATGAAGAAGATGAATATCGGAAAAAGTTTCAAGTAAGCGGCAAAGATCGACCCGCGCCTTGCCTGAGTCTCATTCCTGGCTGCGAGTACCCTCTGAACGATGCATTGGTCTGTACACCAGTACCAGATTCCAACGATGGGAGGCGCCAGAACCATTCCCAGCCAGGGAAAATCGGGGTGGTCGAGAGGCAAAAACAGGTTGAAATGGTCGCTTCCAGCAACTGCCACTAGATTGTTCCAGCCGCCGATCTTGATCAGCCCTAAGACCGTTATTGTGATCGAACCAAAAAGCAGGACAAATGCCTGCAGGCTTTCTGTATAAACAACTGCCCGTAAACCGCCTAATATAGTATAAAGTCCGGTCAAAACAACGGTTATTAGAGCGCCTGTCCAGAATTTAACTCCCATAAGGGTTGAGAATACAACAGCACCTGCATACACCGTGACAGAGATCTTTGTCATGACATAGGCGACTAGAGAAATCAGTGACAGGAACCAGCGGGCTGTTGGAGAGTAACGCTTTTCCAGGAACTCCGGCATAGTGAATACTTTGGTACGCATGTAAAAGGGCACAAAAACCCACCCCAGAAGCAGAATACACCAGGAATGGAGTTCATAATGACCCATAGCCAGTCCGGTCTTGGCCGCAGTGCCGGCCAGTCCGACAATATGTTCGGAGCCGATGTTGGAGGCGAATATAGATGCCCCGATTATAAACCATCCCACATGACGGCCAGCCAAGAAGTAATCAGTTGTTGTATCCTGCTTTTGTTTTATCACCCACCATGCAATTCCCAGAATGACAATAAAATACAAGGAAATTACCAGCCAATCTAGAGGATGTATTCCTTGCATGAATGTTATCCCTTCTTCCGTATTTATTGCAGGCTTATATTTACTATTAACTCCACAATCATGTCAAATCGTTTTGTCAAAATCATAATGTATTTGACCCATCCCATGTTCCTTGATATAAAGTTACAATAACTCTGTGTAACATGGGAGCAAGAATGAAATATTGGCTGTTTGAGTTGTCTGATCCAAGCTTGAAAAAAGCTCAATAGCATATGTAAGGAGGCCAAAATGACAAAAAAAGTGAGAGCCGGGATGTGTGTTACAGCTTCATTCATGGCTGTTGTTTTTTTTATTATTGGTTTGGCTCAAACGCAAAGTGAGCAGCAGGCAGAAAACAGGATCACCATCCATGCTGACAAGGGGCAGCATAGAATAAACAAGTATATTTACGGACATTTTTCCGAGCACCTGGGGAGGTGTATTTATGAGGGGTATTGGGTAGGGAAAGACAGTTCCATAAAAAACATGCATGGCATTCGTCAGGATGTGGTCGATGCTCTAAAAAAGATCAGAATCCCTGTGCTGCGCTGGCCGGGCGGTTGCTTTGCAGACGAATATCACTGGAAGGACGGGATCGGTCCAAAAGAAGGGCGTCCGACCATGGTGAACACTCATTGGGGAAAAGTTACTGAGAACAACCATTTTGGTACGCACGAATTCTTGGACCTGTGCAAGCAGCTGGGTTGTGAGGCTTACATCTCCGGGAATGTCGGAAGCGGAACTGTCCGCGAGATGCAGGAATGGGTGGAGTACAGTACATTTGATGGGAAGAGCCCTATGGCTGATCTGCGCCGAAAAAATGGCCAGGAATCGGCTTGGAAGCTCAGATTCTTCGGTGTGGGCAACGAGAACTGGGGCTGTGGAGGGAATATGCGGCCCGAATACTATGCTGATATTTACAGGCAGTACCAGACATATGTGCGGAATTTTTCCGGAAATAGAATATACAAGATAGCGTGTGGAGCCTACAGTGACAATTACCGCTGGACAGAGGTGCTCATGAAGGAAGCCGGCTCTCGAATGAATGGATTAAGCTTTCACTATTATACTGTTCCTGGTGGGTGGGGAAACAAAAATTCTGCCACTGAATTCGGTGAAGCAGAGTGGTTTGAGACTCTGAAGCTCTCCCTTCGCATGGACGAGTTTATTAGAAAACACGGCACCATAATGGATAAATATGATCCGAAAAAGAGAGTTGGTATGATTGTAGATGAGTGGGGAACCTGGTATCAGGTTGAGCCGGGCACAAATCCTTCTTTTCTATACCAGCAGAACACGCTCCGTGATGCTCTGGTTGCTGCTCTCACATTGAACATCTTCAACAACCACTGTGACCGGGTATACATGGCTAATCTGGCCCAGACTATCAATGTCCTCCAGGCTTTGATCCTAACTCAGCATGAGAAAATGACTGTCACACCTACCTATTATGTCTTTGACCTGTATAAGGTGCACCAGGATGCAATGCTTCTTCCGGTCGATATACAGTGTGATCGCTACCGCTACAAGGATGATGAAATTCCTTCTTTGAGTGTATCAGCTTCTCAGGATAGAGCAGGAAAAATCCATGTTTCAATGTGTAACCTGGATCCGAATAATTCTGTAGAGGTTCTCTGTGATGTTCGCGGCGTGCAGATTGGCAAGATTTCCGGAAAGATACTCACTCACTCAGACATGACTGCACATAACTCCTTTGAAAGTCCGGAGAGAGTCAAGCCAGGAATATTTAGAAATTTTCAGAAAAAAGACAACAGAATAATTATTGTGGTGCCGTCGAAGTCAGCGATAGTACTAGAAATCAACAAATGATAGAGTGTATGTTTCGATACTCAAAAGTTTTACTCGGTTTTGTTTTCATATTGGGTATTATATTTATACTACCGAATGAAACATCCCTTCAGGAAGAGGAGAGACGCAAGGGGCAGCGGCGTAATGCGCCTCCCACACTCGGGTTGGATCAGGGATTGATCGAATTTGAAACACCCGGTTTCAAAGTAAAGCTGGTGCGCGCCTCGCAGACGGTCGCGGCACTCCAGCCCCTAGGAACCGCCGGTTTCGATTTCACCCCGTCCGATCTACTGGAACGCCGCAGCAGCAACGGATTCCATCATCTGGGCGATGTGACGCTGCGCACGCGCTCGGGGAAATCGAGCGAATGGGAAAACTTCTCGACGGCAGCTGAGCGAAAACCGGTCAAGGCCCTCCCTACTTCGGGCAAGGCGCTGGCATCGGCCGACCTGACCCCGACACTTCCTGCCGGATGCCCTATCCAAATCACTCGCACCTGGGCGCTGGACAAAGGAAATCTTGTCCTTCAATTCATCCTCAAGAACATGACCGGGCAGTCCGTGGAGATAGGGGCACTGGGCATCCCGATGATTTTCAACAACATTATCACTCGCCGTTCACTCGAGCAGGCTCACGAAATCTGTTCGTTCTTCGATCCCTATATCGGTCAGGATGCCGGCTACCTGCAGGTGACCCGGTTGAATGGCCGTGGGCCAGCTCTCGTTGTGGTGCCCGAAGGCAAGACCCCGTTTGAAGCATACCGGCTGCTCAAGGAACCGATGCGGCCGAGACAAACGTTCGAAGGTACATTCGAGTGGATGGTTCACAGTCTGGCGTATGCCGAGAATGAGTGGAAAAACGCTGACCCGTGGAATCCCCCAACCGTTGCGATACTCACTCCGGGTGAGACAAAAACATACGGCATCAGATTCCTACTTTCTCCTGAGATCAGGGATATAGAAAAGACTTTGTCATTGAACAAGCGGCCTGTGGCTGTGGGCATCCCCGGCTACATTCTTCCTATGGACCTGGACACACGGCTGTTCCTGAATTACGGGCAAAAGGTGGCGTCAATGAAGGTGGAGCCCGAAGGCGCGATCGAAATCAGTAAGTTACCGCCCACAAAAGGCGGCTGGAAGGGATACACTCTGCGCGGCAGAAACTGGAGCCGGTCCCGGCTCACCGTGACATATGATGACGACCTCCAGCAGTCGATCCATTATTACGTGATCAAGCCCGCAGCTCAAGCTGTAGACGACATGGGCGACTTTCTGATGACTAAGCAATGGTTCGTGGATCCCGGCGACCCGTTCCACCGCAGCCCTTCGGTGATAAGCTACGATCGTGAGGTCAACCGGATTGTAAAACAGGACGCCCGTGTATGGATCGCAGGCCTGGGTGATGAGGGTGGATCGGGATCCTGGGTGGCCGCTGCAATGAAGCAGTTCGGTCGCCCCAAGAAAGAGGAACTCATTAAGTACGAGCAGTTTGTGAGCGGTGTCCTTTGGGGCGGCATTCAGTACAGCGAAGGCGAGCGGAAATATGGAGTACGCAAAAGCCTTTTTTACTATGCGCCGCAGGACATTCCCGGAGGGTATTATGACAGTTCGTTCAACTGGGGGACGTGGACGAGCTGGGACAGAGAAGGAGCCGAGTCGGTCGGGCGGTCCTATAACTACCCGCATGTAGCAGCCGCCTACTGGTCGATGTACCGTCTGGCCCGCAACTACTCAGGTCTCGTCACCAGCCATTCCTGGGAATGGTTTTTAGAACGTGCCTACCAAACCAGCCTGGCTATGGTGAAGTTCGCTCCAGGGCACGCACGGCATGGACAGATGGAAGGAACCATCTACCCCATCATTTTGCGTGACCTTGAACTGGAAGAGTGGTCGGAACAGGCAGCCTCCATGGAAACCGCAATGAAAAACCGTGCCGATATCTGGAAAGATAAAGCCTATCCTTTCGGCAGCGAGATGGCTTGGGATTCCACAGGTCAGGAAGAGGTCTACGCCTGGTGCCGACACTTCGGCTATGGCGATAAAGCCTCTGTTTCGCTCAATTCCATTCTCGGATACATGCCCACGGTGCCGCACTGGGGCTACAATGGGAACGCCCGCCGCTACTGGGATTTTGTGTACGCCAGCAAGCTGAGACGAATCGAGCGTCAGATCCACCACTATGGATCAGGCCTCAATGCCATTCCCGTTCTCACTGAATACCGCGATCATCCTGAAGACTATTATCTATTGCGCGTGGGATACGGATGCATGATGGGTGCTCTGTCGAACATCGATCAGGAGGGGTTTTCTTCGGCGGCATTCCATTCCTTTCCCTCTACACTCAAGTGGGACGCCTACTCCGGCGATTACGGCCCCAATTTCTTCGGCCATGCCATCAACACGGCCACCTACGTGGTCAACCATCCTGAGTTCGGGTGGCAGGCATTCGGTGGTAACGTGATAATTGAGGGCGAAGTCGCCAAGGTCAAGCCACTCGACTCCTTCCGCAAGCGCGTTTATATTGCGCCTTATGGTCTATGGCTGACGCTTGAATCCGGCATGTTCGAGAACTTAGAAATCAACACTGAAAACAAGACTGTCCGACTAGGCTTCGCAGACGCCACTCAGCATACACGGTCAGCCCGCTTGTGCATTGAGCAGCCGGCCAAGATCGAAGGAGTGGGTGTATTCAGGCCCAGTGGAAACCTTGTGAAAGAACGAGGTGCTTATATCGTATCGCTCAAGACCGGGACAACGTGGGTAGAATTGAGAAATAGTCGCTGAAGGACTTCTTCAGTTAGTTTATCTGACGAGGCTCTAATATCCGTTTATTTCTAATCTTTTTTTATTTTTTTCTTCTTCGGATAAGGAGGAATCTTCGGCAGCTCTTTTTCTTTTGTCTTCAACTCTTCAAGGATAACTTCTATCGCTTTATTCAGTTGTTCATCAATTCCTGCATATTCTTTAGCCGGGTCATTATCCACATAAATATCCGGTTCAACACCTTTTCCTTCAATAATCCAATCCTTCTCATCAACTCCATATACTGCAAATTCAGGCTTAAAGATATAACCACCGTCAATCAGTGGTAAAGAGCCCCGGATGCCCACAACTCCTCCCCAGGTACGCTTCCCGATCAGCTTTCCAAGCTTATGCTTTTTAAAACGATAGGGAAAGATATCTCCATCTGATGCAGAGAATTCATCTATCAAGCAGACTTTAGGCCCCATTAAAACAGCATCAGGATCAGGCCCGGGGATTGTATTCCGTGCCATACCTACCATTGTTATCTCCCGCCTCAACCGTTCTATAAGCATAGGAGATACATTCCCACCGCCATTACCGCGCACATCGATTATGAGAGCTTTTTTCTGAAGCTGGGGATAAAATTGCCTGACAAACTCATTTAAACCTCCAGCGCCCATATCTGGGACATGGATATACCCGACTTTTCCCTTTGTCGCCTTGTTAACCTTCTCCATATTACCTTGAACCCAGTTGTAATAATAAAGGGCAAGTTCATCTCTTACAGGGACAACTACAACTTCCCGGCTTCCTTTCTCTTTGGGCTTTGAATTCACACGAAGTTTCACCTGCTTCCCTACAGTATTAAGAAGAGCTTCATACATATCAGTCATAGTGTTTGTTGGTTTTCCATTAACAGCAATTAAATAATCACCTTCTTTTACGTTAATACCTATTTCGGTTAGCGGAGAACGGAGGGAGCTCTTCCAGTTCTGACCCTTCAAGATTTTAGTGATTTTATAATAGTGAGATTTGGGATCCCTCTTAAACCGGGCACCAAGTTTACCAATATTGATTCTTTCCACCCTGGGAACATCACCACCACCCACATAAGTATGGCCAACATTTAATTCCCCTATCATTTCA
Organism: Candidatus Aminicenantota bacterium; assembly: GCA_023133225.1. Taxonomy (GTDB): domain Bacteria; phylum Acidobacteriota; class Aminicenantia; order Aminicenantales; family Aminicenantaceae; genus JAGLWV01. Next base: position 12,701 of record JAGLWV010000058.1, read on the forward strand.
CCGATCACATAGGTTAAATCTGCCCGGTGGTTAACAGCGTTGGCCAGAGGTTTATAAAGTTTTTTCATTGCTTCCCAGTCCACACCGTGCATATTTGGAGCATAGAAGAAATATTTCATCTGCCTCCAGCACTCATTAAAAATCTGGTTCCACTCCTCTTTTAGGTTAACTTTTGTTTCCATATTCTCTAGATTCAGCTTATCTTTAATCTCTATCGGAGCTTTTGGAAGATTAATGATTGCATATGTATTCTGTTGAGAAACAAGCATCTTCTTTTGATCATGTGAGATTTCATAGCCATTTATATTTCCAAGATCTGTTTCCTTCTGCTCTTTCAGGTCATACATCTTCAAGGAAGATCTTATTTCCAGGTTTCCTCTTGTCATGTAGTAGATTTTCTCACCAACAGAAGTGATATTCCCATAATCAGCCACTGTAATGGGTAAGGCAACTGTGCGGTCTTTTAGTCCATCCGTGTCGATTTTTGTTGGTTTTTCTTTTTTTTCTTCTGTTTTACTTTCCTTTTTTACCTTTTTATCTGGTTTATCCTCCTTCTTTTCGCTTTCTTTCTTTAAAGTAACCTCGTCACTTTTTGGTTCAAAGGGAGACTTTACATCCTTTGTGAGAGTTACAAGGTAGATTCTTGCCATGGAAAGATAAGCATGATTCCACTCTGTCCTGCTATAAATAGGCATGAAATCCCTGTCAGATACAAAAAAGAGATATTTTCCATCCGAACTAAAGGAAGGCGAATTGGATGAGTACCAGCCATCCGTAACTTCATAGTTTTTATTCGTTTTGTTATTGTAAAGGTAGATTTTTGTCATAGCCACTGCCTCAGGTTTTGCATAGGCTATCCAGTTGCTGTCCTGAGACCAGACATAATCTCGTATTTCCCAGCGTGTTGCCTTAGTGATTTCTACAACCTTCTTTGTCTCAATATTTACATAATTGAGGCGTAAAAGCTTATCGCCCCAGAGAATTTTCTTTGAATCCGGAGACCAATAAATCTGATATTTGTAGGTATCTGCTCCGGTTGTGATCTGCTGGGGTGTTCCTGAACCATCCTGTTTCATGATATAGATCTCATCTTCGCCCGTAGCATCTGAAATACAGGCAATCCATTTTCCATCAGGGGACCATTTTGAGTTGCGCTCATGAATCCCATAGGTATTTGTCAGGTTACGGGTGTTTCCATGTTTGATCGGAACAGTAAAAATTTCTCCACGTGCACCAAATAACGCCCGTTTTCCATCAGGTGAGATCTCATAATTTGTTATTCTTTCATTAACTTTTTTAATTCCGCCTCGGCTGGAAAGCATATCACTGGATACAATTACAGGGACTTTCTCAGTTTTTTCTTCTTCCAGGTCAAAGCGGTAGATGAATCCGCCGTTTTCAAAAACAATAGCCTCTGGACCAAGGCTAGGAAACTTGATGTCGAACTCGGCAAAATCTGTTAATTTCCTGGTCTTTTTTGATGTAAGGTCACAGACAAAAAGATTCATCTTTTCATTTTCATCTCGGTCTGAGAGGAAATATATTTTGTTTTCGCTCCACATGGGAATAATGTCCTGGGCGGGATTATTGCTGATATTTTCTATCTTCTTTGAAACAAAATTATAAACCCAGATATCATCCGCCATACCGCCACGGTAGCGCTTCCATGTTCTGAATTCACGAAAGATTCGATTATATGCCAACTTCTTATCATCAGGGGAAAAGGAACAAAACCCTCCTCTTGGTAAAGGAATCTGCTCGGGAATTCCTCCATAAACAGAAGCCAAATACAACTGTCCGTTAAAAGAATTCCATTCGTGCATCCTGGAACGGAAAACGACATGTTTGTTATCATTTTTCCAGGTCATCACAATATTATTCGGTCCCATCCGATCGGAAACATCGTCACGTCCAAGAGTCGAAGTATAAGTTAATCTCTTCGGCATTCCTCCTTTACTTGGAATCAAATAAACTTCGCGGTTTCCGTCATACTCGCCTGTAAAAGCTAAAAATTTTCCATCTGGAGAAAAACGGGGGAAAACCTCGAATCCTTTGTGGTTCGTAAGCTTCCGGGCTACCCCACCTGAAGAGGATACTGTATAAAGGTCACCAGCATAAGTGAATACAATCTGGTTTTTGTAAATAGCCGGGAAGCGAAGAACACGAGCTTCCTGCGAAGCATAAGAAATTCCGGAAAAGAACAAAAAAATGCTCAATAAACTGATCCATATTTTTGTTTTCATTTTACCTCCTAATAAATGAAGAGATGATTAAAATCGAAAAATTGAATATAGCATACAAGCTTACAACAAATTTATATTATTTCTTTTTCTTCATCCTTTCGAAGACGATTTTCTTGAATTTCTCGTATAGCCGGGTCTGCAAACTGGTCATGGGGATGAGGTTGCCCTTGATGATAACCGTTTCAACTCGAGAGCGCCCCTGCACAGGGCTGCCAGTCCAGATAGCCACATTGGCGGTCTTGCCTACTTCCAGAGAACCGACCTCCTCCTCAATGCCGAGGATTCGTGCTGGATTGATGGTCAGAGCTTTCAGGGCTTCCTTTTCCGACAATCCATGGGCCACGGAAATGGATGCAGATGTCGGAATGTCGCGCACGTTGCGATTTCCCAGACCCCATCCGCCTGGATCAAAGGCAAACAGGATACGCTTTTCGGCTAAAACTGCCGCCGTGTGATAGTTCAGGTCAAAGGGCTCCCAGCGCCTTGGGATACCGGTCGTTCCAGCCCAGATAACCGGGATATTTTCTTTAGCAATACGGTCGGCGTATTTGAGTATTCCAGAACTTGCCCGAATGATCCCCTTGAGTTTGTACTCCTTGATGATCTCCAGAGCATTGCGAATGGAGACCTCGTCCTGGGTGATTAAAATAACAGGTGTCTTCCCTGTGACCACTGGCACTAGCGCTTCCATCTCCAGATTCCGTTTAGCAGGACTTGCCGTGTCATTTTTATCTTTTTTAGTTTTATCTTTTTGACCCTTCTTGTCTTTTTCGCTTTTCTTTTTGGCATACTCCTTAGCCTGATTGAACTTGTCACGCAAAAAAGAGACCACCCCGGGCTGTGTGGATGGGTACTTGTTTTGCTCTTTTGCGCCCATGTTGATGATCTGGGCGACATAGCGCTTGGCCACCATTTTGTCAGCTAAATTTCCTTCCAAGTGCAGGACCACAGATTTGCCATTGATTACGCTTCGGGACCCACTTACCGTATGCACAGTGGTGACTCCCCCCAAGCGGGTAACCTCAATGCATTCATCCTCCGGGTTTATGGCATCGTAAGGGTCCATATGGGGTGTGGAAGTCCCGACCTCATCGGTGTCGTTACCGGCACCAGGATAGCCGGTAACCCCAACCGCGGTCATCACTGCCACCAATCCGGGATAGACATATTTTCCCGAAGCATCGATGATCTTAGCCCCTTTTGGAGCCTTTATACGCGTTCCGATCTTGCTGATCTTTCCGTTTTCAATCAGGAGATCGCCGATAGAAATGGAACCACCCTTCACGGGAACTATGGTGCCGTTTTTGATCAAGATTGTATTGGAAGCTGCGAATACGTTGACTCCCGCATACAGGATAAAAACCATAAGGACGAAGTGTATAATTCTTTTCATCGGCTTCCTCCTTTTGCCGTGATGCTTTCTTTAGTGTAATCAAAGAAGATTTCTCCTTCGATGATGGTCATCAGGCATTTAGTGGTTGTATCCAAAGGATGCTTATCAAAGACCGCGATGTCTCCATCCTTACCTTTCTCCAGGCTTCCGATGCGGTCACCCAGCTCTAGAGACTGGGCCGGATTCAGAGTGATCATTTTGAGCGCTTCGTTCTCCGGAATATCGGTATACTTCAGTACCTTGGCGGCCATGCGGAAAAGATAGCGACCTTCGACAGGGCTATCGGAGTTGATGACGATTTTGACGCCGGCGTCATGCATGATTTGCATGCCATAAGGACAGCCGTCATAGGCCTCCTCCTTGAATCCCCACCAGTCGACCCAGCCTCCGTAGAAGATTCCTGCTTCCGCCATAATGTCTGCGACTTTATAACCATCTATGCAATGGCTCAACTGCATAAGATCGATGTCGAATTCCTTGCAGAAATTGATGATCCATACGATTTCATCAGCGCGGTAGGCGTGGCAGTCGATGCTGAGCTTTTTCTCCAGAACCATCTTCAAGGTCTCCATCCGCAGGTCTTTTTTGGGAGGAGTCAAATCCTTTTTCCCAGACGCTTTGTCCTTATTGTACTTATCCCATTTGGCCTTATATTCTTTAGCTTCGATAAATGCTTTACGAGCCACATAAGCATTTCCCATTCGGGTGGAAGGGGATCGTCCTTTGCTGCCGTAGAGGCGCTTAGGATTTTCGCCCAAGGCCATCTTAAGCTGCTGGCGAACCCCAGGGATAATCAATTCTTCCACCATTCGATCATATCTGAGCTTGATGGTGACGTTCACGCCGCCGATGACATTGGCACTTCCATGCATGGTCTTTACGGTAGTCACCCCGCCGGCCAGGGTCTTCCGGATGGAATCCGCCCCAGGTTCCAGGGCTTCCCACATCCAGATCTGGGGAGTGACCGGGTCTGTTGCTTCGTTTATATCTGTCAGGCCGATATGAGAATGGCTGTCGATGACACCGGGCATGATATACTTCCCGGTCACATCGATTACCTTGATCCCCCTAGGGATTTTGATATCCTTTCCCACAGCCGTTATCTTGCCATTCTGGATAACAACCGTACCGTTTTTGATGGTCCCATCCGTTATGGTCAGGATCGTGCCCCCTTTTAGAGCAAGATCCTGAGTCCAAACACAGGGTGCCATCACGGCAATAGTAGCCAGAATCACGATGAATCTTCTGCCCATGCCTACCTCCTTTCTGTTTTTTTCAAGTTTCTCCCTGAAAAGTTGTATGCTGTTTTTGTGACTTTTCCCATTTGCAGACGATATTAAATTCCAAATCAGAAGGAAAGTCAATCAGGTAGATGATTTTTCCTGCTATATATCACAAACATGAAGGCCGGTCAATTACTCCCCGTGTTCCGAAATGAGAAGAGTTTTTGGATCTAACTTCAAATCGAGGTTCTTTGTAGAGGAGAATTCAGGGTCTTTAACAAGATTCAACTGGACATGGTCCTTTTCAAAGCGAAGGGTGATAAGAACATCAAGTTTGCCTAGACAGCCTTCAAGCAAAAAAGGAACTCCCGATTCGTTAAAGAGAGGCTCCTCTCCTTTGAGGGACGCGCTGAACCACACCTCGAGCCCGAGTTTTTCTGCAAAGTTCTTGAATAAATCTAGATCATCGCTACAGGACTGGGTAAAATCAAATCCGTCTACAATGATGGCATCAGCGGCAAATTTCCCATATTCGATCATGGCTGTAAGACTTTTTAACACTTGCTCTGTATTGACTCCGTCCTGCTTAAAATTCATAATAACGCGATTTTTTATGATTTCATCATGAACATCAACGGCCGATTCCAGCTGGCGTTTCTTAGCGATTTCTTTGAAAATATCTTCATACCAGTTGATAATGTAATCCACACGACTGGAGTAGGAGACATGAATCACCGGTTTATTCTGTAACAGTTTGTCTGTTGCGATATGGACCAGGCACGCTGTTTTTCCGACGCCCTTTCGAGAGGCAAGGATTCCTATATTTCCTTTCCCTAAGCCTCCCTGGATCGATTTTTCGAGTATCCGCAGGGGACTTCGTTTTATCAATTCGGATTTGACCATGGCATTATCTCCTTTATCAGTTCGATAATTTCTTTTCTCTGTATAAAGCTTTTAAATCGTCGGAAATATTAGTGGGGACTTTCCCATATTTGAGAAACTCCATAGTAAATTCCGCTTTTCCCTGTGTCAACGAGCGGAGGGTTGTGGAATAGCCAAACATCTCGCTCAAAGGCACCTCCGCATCGACGCGAGCAAATAACCCATCTTCAACGGAGCTGATAATTATGCCACGTCTCTGATTGATCGTGGCAAAAACATTTCCAACAAATTCTGAGGGGCCTTCCACAGAGACCTTCATGATCGGCTCAAGGATTTGGGGTTTGGCTTTTGCATAAGCCTGTTTAAAGGCTTCTCGGGCAGCGGTTTGAAACGCAAGATCGGAAGAATCCACAGGATGGGACTGTCCATCATTGAGAACGGCCTTAATCCCAATAATAGGGAAACCGATGAGCTGCCCTTTTTTCATGGAGGATTTAAATCCTTTATCACATGATGGAATAAATTCCTTGGGGATATTCCCTCCTTTAATTTTATTTACAAATTCATACTGTCCTTCAGCTAACGGCTCGATATATCCCTGGACCCGGCCGAACTGGCCCGCTCCGCCGGTCTGTTTCTTGTGTGTGTAATTAAAATCCACTCGCTGGCTTATGGCTTCACGATAGGCAACCTCAGGTTTACCTGTATCGACATTCACACTATACTCTCTCCTCATGCGTTCTACATACACATCCAGATGAAGCTCCCCCATTCCCTGAATTATGGTTTGTTTGGATTCCGGATCAACATAAGTCTTGAATGTTGGATCTTCTTTGGTAAAACGGTTCAGTGCACGTGCCATCTTATCAGAAGATTTTGCGTCCTCCGGATTGACAGAAAGAGAAATAACGGGATCCGGAACATAGATGGAAGTCATGGACAGATTTAAACCCGGTTTGACAAAAGTATCTCCGGAAGCACAATCGATTCCAAACAAGGCCACAATATCTCCGCTGCTGGCATCATGGATATCTTTCATGCTGTCGGCATGCATGCGGATCAACCGCCCCACACGGAAATTCGTTCTGGACCGGGAATTGTAAAGCTCATCACCTTTCTTGACCGAACCCTGATAGATCCGGATATAGGTCAACTGTCCATATGCCCCATCCTCAAGCTTAAAGGCAAGGGCAACGGTCCCTGCATCGGGATCCGGTTCTAATTTGATTTCTCTGTCTTCATTCTCAAGATCCGTGGCAATATTATCTACTTCTGCCGGATTGGGAAGATAGTGGACTGCCGCATCCAGCAGGAGCTGAATCCCTTTGTTTTTGTAGGCAGAACCCATAAAAACTGGGATCATTTTTCTTGAGATTGTCCCTTTTCTTGCGGCATCCCGAATTTGATTTTCGGTGGCTCTCTCTTCCAGAACAGCCTCCATGAGTTCATCGGAAAACATAGACACAGCATCCAACATATCTTCCCGCTTTGCATTGGCTTCAGGCTGTAATTCCGCGGGAATATCAGTTGTTCTGATAATTTCTCCGTCTTCTCCATCGTAATAGACAGCTTTCATGGCCACTAGATCGATAACTCCTTCAAACTTATCCTCAAGACCGATTGGGATTTGCATGAGCACGGCATTGTGTCCGAGTTTTTCGTCCAGTTGATCTCTGACTTTGTAGGGATCAGCTCCGACCCTGTCACACTTGTTGATAAAAGCAATGGTTGGGACTTTGTGCCGCTTCAACTGCCTGTCGACAGTTATGGATTGGGACTGGACACCACCCACAGAACAGAGAACCAGGATACCTCCATCCAGCACACGTAGTGATCTCTCTACTTCAATAGTGAAGTCGACGTGACCAGGTGTGTCAATGATGTTTATGGAATTGTCAAGCCACTCGACCCGGGTGGCCGCTGATGTGATTGTGATCCCCCGTTCCTTCTCCAATTCCATAGAATCCATTGTCGCTCCCACACCGTCCTTGCCGTGCACTTCGTGCATCTTGTGAATCTTTTTCGTGTAGAAAAGGATTCGCTCTGTCAGTGTCGTTTTCCCAGAATCGATGTGAGCGCTGATTCCAATATTTCGCATTTTAGATATATCTGTTTTCATAGAAACTTATCCTCACGCTGTGTATAACCAGGGAATGTTACTGACTCCCCCTGCCAGCTTTTTCGTTTGTGAAAGATTGATTGTAGCTTATTTTTCCGATAGAATCAATAAAAATCGAAAGGAGAAAACCGCTATTCGTTAGGAGACGAGATTGGACATTTTATGCCTCTTTTTATCTATTCTTTGATTCCAGCTCTAATAAATACTTCTTTCGCCATAAACCGCCTCCATATCCAACGAGTTCACCGCATGCCCCGATTACCCGGTGGCAGGGAATGATGATTGAGATCCTATTATCACCATTTGCTTTACCTACAGCCCTGACAGCGTTTGGATTGCCGAGTATTTTGGCTTGTTCTTTATAAGAGCGAGTTTCTCCATAGGGAATTTTTTGTAAAGATTCCCAGGCTTTTTCTTGAAAATAAGTGCCACAAATGATCAAAGGCAAATTAAATTCTTTTCTTTTCCCTTCAAAATATTCGTTTATCTGTCTATTTAGTTTATCAAAATTTTTGTGTGTTCCTGGCAAAAATTCAGCTTTTAATAATCTTTTAAGCCTTTTTATCTGGGTTTCCATCATCTTTCTATCAATAAATTCAAGAAGACAAATCCCCTCCTCTGTGGCTCCAGCTAACATCGGGCCTAATGGAGTTAAAATCCTTGTTACCTTAACAAGCTGATGGTAAGTACTTTTGTTTGGTGAAAAGACAGTTGGATCTAATCCCATTTTTTGCACTGGTATCATATCGATGGCTGCGAAGGCAACTCCCGTGAGCCGCCCGCAAGGGACAGCCGGAACGCGGCCATCTCCTGGCCGTTGCGAACCAGCAGGACGTCGCCGACCAGCACTGGGTGGTTCCAGGTCTTGCCCTCGAGCGCCGGGAACCGAGCGATCTCCGTGAACTGGTCGGGGGCCGCCCTGACCAGCGCCAGATCACCCTTCTCCGACAGCACCAGCAGCAAGTCCTGGTCGGCCAACAGGACGAACTGGCCGCGACCGTAGCGTCCGCCCTTCCATTTGCGCGTGCCGTCCTCAAGGTCAATGCACGCGAGTCTGGGGCCGTCAAAGCCGTAGGCATGGCTCTTGTGAATGACTGAGTCGTTGAAATAGGGCTTTAACCGGACTGAGGCCCAGCGCTCTTCGACGGTCCATCCGCTGGATTCATGCGCGACCATTATACGGCGCACGCCGCTTCGTTCATCGACGCTGATCAGAAGGTCTCCGTCCGCGATCTGGGCCGGCTGCACAATGGGATGGCCCGGCCAAGGGTGCTCCCAGAGCAGTGTACCGTCGGCCGGCGCAACACTTCTAGCACCGGCTTCGTTCAGCAGCAGGACCTGCACGACTCCATCGATATGCAACAGATGTGGCGAACTGTAACAATCGCCGCCTACCGAACTGAACCAGCGCGGCTCGCCGGTGGCTAGGTCGTAGGCGATGAGCGAGCCAGCGGCAGCGACAATGACGACGTCATCCACCACCAGCGGCGAACTCGAGAAGCCCCATGTCGGAACCTTGGTGCCGGTATCGGACGCCGCGTTGCGCGACCACACGACGGCTCCGCTACGAGCGTTGAGTACGTTCAGGATTCCGGTCGCACCGAATGTGTATATGCGACCGTCGCTTAGAGTCGGCGTCCCGCGAGGACCAGCGCCGCCATTCGACTCCCAGAACCGGGCTGTATCGCGGTGTCTCCACACCAGCCCTCCGGAGATCAGGTAGTAGCAGGAGACGACCTCGTCCTCACCGCGCTGCTCCTGGGTGTAGAGGAGGTTGCCGCTGACTGCGAAGGACGACCAACCCGGTCCGATAGGCCGGCACCACATCTCGACCGGCGGCGACGCAGACCAGTCGGTCTCGATCCGCACGTCGCGAATGATACCATCGCGATCAGGCCCACGAAAACTGAGCCAGTCGGCTCCTATCTCCTCTGCTGCCTGAGCCGATGGGAGCGCCATCGGCTTGTCGCCGGTCTGGGCCAGGAGCCGCTCCTCGGGAGTCTTCGTCCACCGCCACGCGAAATCCGAATTTAAATCGTTGGTTATGCCACCGGTCCGGAAGAGCGTCCACACTCCACAAGCGAGCAGGATGGTTGCGACCATCATCGCTCGCCGAGGCCTGTTAGAGAGACGACGACTTGCCACCGCCCAGATGACAAAAGCGAGACTTAGGACCGGGAGGGCGTAAACGAAGAACAGTACCCCCCTCCCCGCCGTCGCAATCGACTCGTGGAGGATGCGCGGTGTCGCGACCAGCGCGACTATCATCAGGACGACGGCGCCAAAGCGCTCGGTCCGAGGCGCCCGGCTGAAGAACGCCCACCACACGATGACAGCCAATCCCAGGAGTAGTCCGCCAAACACTCCAAAGACCAGGGCTCCGGGTACAACGATAGGGACGACAAACCTGATCAGCCACTGCAGCAACACGATGACCACGCCGGGCCACAGCCGGAGCGGTTTCTGCTGAGTCGGTTCGTCCGATATTACTTGTTTTCTTCTTTTTATCATTGTCTACTCCTCATACATTTTGATTTATGTTCTTCTTTAAGTGCTCTTAGACCTTTAAGGTGCCTGTCATTAACATAGACTTTTTGTAATTTATCAGCACTTCGAGAAAGATAATGCCTTGGGTGTAATCCACTTTTATTATAGAGAAACTTTGTGGTCAAACACAATTATGAATCACACTATTTCCGATGCTCAGAAATATCTTTCTCTTCCACATACGTTCATTAACCTGGATTATTCACGAGTCGAGGTTGCTACAGATGCGAGGTGTCGGCATATTTTATGAATAAGTCAGGTTAAATGTTTTTTTAATATTAATGATTTGATTCTGACATCAATTGTCATTAAACTGGAACGCTATGCTCGCTAAAAAAGAATCTCTCACCTATAAGAAGATATTCTTCTTCTGGATCCCACTGGCAGCCACATGGCTGATGATGGCCATAGAAGGGCCTTTTCTTGCCGCAATCATTGCCAGGCTAGCAAATCCTAAATTTAACCTCGCTGCATTTGGCGTGGCCTTCTCTTTTGCTGTGTTCATCGAAGCTCCGGTCATCATGATCATGAGCGCATCCACAGCTTTAGCGAAAGACAGAGATTCCTACATCAAATTAAGAAACTTCACTTTTGTTTTAAACGGCATTACCACAGCCGTTATGATTATTTTTATCATTCCGCCCATCTTCTATTTCATCACCCAAGGTCTAATCGGATTACCTGAAAATGTTGCCAAATTGACCCATCATGCCTTTATCTTTATTCTTCCCTGGCCTGCAGCGATCGGTTATCGACGATTCTATCAAGGCATCCTCATCCGCAGCAATCTAACCCGCCGGGTTGCATACGGGACAATAATCCGCCTGATGGCAATGGTAATGACCTCTCTGACATGTTATCTGTTCTTCGATCTGAATGGCGCACTAGTGGGCACATTGTCTCTCGCTGTTGCCGTTTCTGCCGAAGCCGTCGCCAGCACGATAATGGTCCATCCCTCAGTAAGACATCTATCGTTAAAAGAAATAAACCCGGAGAGATCAGAAGAAACTCCTATAAGCTACAGGTACATCACAAAATTCTATTATCCCCTGGCTCTGACTTCTATCCTCGGCATAGGTGTTTATCCAATGGTGACATTCTTCCTGGGGAAGAGCCGGATGCCTATTGAATCCCTGGCCGTTCTTCCTGTGATCAATTCACTGGTTTTTATTTTCAGGAGCCTAGGTCTTTCCTTCCAAGAAGTCGGTATCGCTCTTTTAGAAAAAAACAAAAACGCCTTTAAGCCTCTGCGCAATTTTGCATTTGGGCTGGGGATTGTCCTCGTTTGTTTTTTATCCCTTATAACTCTCACTCCATTTTCCTATATCTGGTTTTATAAGATATCGGGACTTTCTTTAGAATTGACAATTTTCGCCAAATTTCCAGCCCAGATAGCGACTTTACTCCCGGGCCTCACAGTACTCATTTCCCTCCAGAGAGCGTTGCTGATAAATAACAAAAAGACAACTCCGATCACCATCGCCTCCTCCATCGAGGTTATTTGCATATTCACCATACTCCTTGTCACCATATCGGCTTTTAACTGGGTAGGAGCGATCGCTGCTGCTGCTGCCCTGGTCATAGGGCGCCTGCTCACCAACGGGTATCTCGTTTGGCCCTGTCTAAAGGTTTTGAAAAGAGAGGAAAACATTTAAACGCAGGCGATGTCATTGCTTTTATCCCTATCAGTGGTGGAGGTTGATCTCTTCCAGTGCGGCATCGAATACGCCTCGTTCAGCACCTCCAGGAATTGTGTGGGAGTGCAAATTTTCCTTTTTACTTCAATCCTCGCTTCTTCAATAAAGGCTCGATCTTGGGTTCTCGACCGCGGAAGTTTACGTACATGGACATATAGTCGGCCGTCCCGTTTTTCTCCAAGATGCTAATCTTAAAGGCGTTGGCTGTTTTTTGGTCAAACAGGCTGGTTTCTTTGAATGCCTCAAAAGCATCACAATCCAGAACACCTGACCAGATATAGCCATAGTAACCGGCGGCGTATCCTCCGATGATGTGATTGAAATAGGTGCCCCGATACCTGGAGATGATCTCAGGGATCAAACCGATCTTATCGAAATAAGCTTTTTCAAATTGATTGATATCAAGGTCTTGTGGTTCTGTGATTGTGTGGTATTTCATATCCAACAGACTTGCAGCCAGGTATTCAACCGTGATAAAGCCCTGGTTGAACAAGCCGCTCTTTACGATCTTATCGATCAATTTGTCGGGAATGGCTTCACCAGTTTGGTAATGCTTGGCATAGTGTTTAAGGACCGTCGGTTCCATTGCCCAATGCTCCATGATCTGAGATGGAAGCTCCGAAAAATCGGGAGACCGGAATGTCGTGCCATACGTTATATTGGACAGCAGGTTATCCAATGCGTGCCCGAATTCATGAAAAAGCGTTTCCACCTCTTCAAGAGTGATCATTGCCGGGTTGTCTCCGGAAGGTTTGGAAAAATTACAAACCAAATTCACAACAGGGTCGACCTCTTCTCCATATTTCCGGCTCTGGCTCCGGTAAGTGCCACACCAAGCGCCACCGCGTTTACTTGTTCTGGGATGGAAATCCATATAAAGGATTCCACAATGGGATCCGTCGGCTTCCTTGACCTCAAAAACTTGGGCATCAGGATGCGGCAAAGGCATTCCCTCAAGCTCCTCAAAGGTCAGCCCGTAGAGTTGATTGGCCACCCAGAATGCCCCATCCCGTACATTATTCAACACAAAATAGGGGCGCAATTCCGTATCGTCGAGTTCGTATTTTTGCTTTCTCAGCTTTTCAGCATAGTACCACCAGTCCCAGGAGGCCAGTTTGAAGCCGTCGCCCTCGGCATCGATTATGGCCTGCAGTTCTTTTGCTTCTCTTTTAGCGATGGGGAGGGATGCATCCCACAGACGATTCAGCAACTCATAGACGTTCTGGGAATTCCCGGCCATCCGTCTTTCCAGAATATAATCGGCGTAAGTCTTATATCCAAGAAGATTTGCTCGTTCGACACGAAGCTTGATTAAATCGGATAAGATTTTTTTGTTGTCGCGTTCGTTGTCGTTATCCCCTCTTTTTGTGTAGGCCCTGTACAGCTTTTCTCTCAGGTCCCGCTTTTCTGAATACTGCAGAAACGGGATCATACTTGGTTTATGGGTAGTGAATACCCATTTGCCTTCTAATCCTGCTTCCTTGGCCGCTTCGACTGCTCCTGTGATCGATGATTCCGGCAAACCCGCCAGATCTTCTTCATTCTCTACCACGAGTTTGAATTCATTGGTTTCAGCCAATACATTTTGACCAAACTGGACGCGTACTTTTGAGATCTTTTGATTAATCTCTTTAAGCTTTGCCTGGTCCTCATCATTCAGGTTAGCTCCATTGCGAACATACCCTTTGTAGAGATTTTCAATCAAATACATCTGCTCATCATTGAGATTCAATTGGTCCCGCTGCTCGTATTCTGCTTTCACCCGCTCAAACAATTTTTTGTTCAAGTTGATCTCATCCCGATGTGCTGCCAGTCTGGGCGACATTTCTTTCTGGATCTCTTTGAGTTCATCATTGGTATTGGCTGAACTTAATCCGGAAAACACCTTGGACACTTTGGAAAGCAGCTTGCCTGACCGGTCCAGAGCAACGATCGTATTGTCAAAAGACGTGGCTTCCGTGTTATTAACGATTGCTTCAATATCCGCTTTGTGCTCCTCCATCCCTTTCTCATATGCCGGAATAAAATGTTCAGGTTTAATGATGTCAAATGGCGGGACTTTGAACGGAGTGTTATATTCTGAAAAAAATGGATTTTCTGCGGCAGGCGCTTCTGTTGTTTTAGAGCATGATGGAAATATCAATCCGATCATCATCAGCAATATGATCTCAATCACTAAAAAATTCTTTCTTTTGATGCCTTTTAATAGGTTTCTATTCATTGTGTTACCTCCTTTAACTATACACAGAAAATATCAAAACAGAATTATAAGGTCAAATAAATAAATCGGAAATATAGCCTGACCCTATAGAAATCAGGGACATTTACCGATTTTGTGAAGGAAATCAGGGACATGTACCGATTTTGTGAAATCGGTAACGTGTCCCATGATTTCTTTTGAAATACTTGACAAAACGACAATTGTCGTCTATATTAATAACGACACATGTCGTTATAGAATGGAGATAGAATGACGATAAAAAAGCGGGATCGCAAACTCTCCCCAGCCAACCTCGAGATCATGAAAGTCGTATGGGAAAAGGGGGACGTGACCATCAATGATGTCGTGGAGGCCATCAACGCCAAGAGAAAAAACAAGCTCCGGCGGACCACCGTCCAGGTCCAGATGAACCGTCTGGAGGATTACGGTTGGTTGAAGCATTCAAAACAGGGAAGAACATATGTCTATTCAGCTGTTGTCGAAAAACATAAAACCCGAAGGGAGATCCTCGAAGACATCAAAAACAGGGTTTTTGGCGGTTCGAGAGCAGAGCTGATCAAATGCCTGATCGAGGATGCTGATGTCACGCCTGAAGAGATCAAGGAACTTCGTGCGTTGCTCAAAAAAATCTAAGGGAATAAAGCATGAGTTTACTCAACAACATCGTTTCGGCCGAATGGGTGTTGAATGCAGCCTTTCAGACTCTGTTGATCCTTGGGGCCGGCGCGCTGCTCGTTTACTTATTCAGACACAAGGCAGCTCCCCTGCGAAGCGGGATCAGCCTGATAACCATGCTGGCTCTTATCCTTCTCCCCTTCCTCTCAGTCTCACTCAACGAGTTAGGCTATCTGCCTCTTCGGATCGTCCTTCCGATAACGATCGGACAAACTTCTAGTCCCTCGGTCTCTGTCGATCACGATATGGTCGGAATGCCTCTCGATACTACAGACAAGGGAATCACCAACTCTTTCAGGCTATTTTGGACAGGACCGGTTGTCGTCAAAATCATCAACATTTTCGGGATTATATGGGGGATCGGCTTTCTATACATGATTCTTCGATTTGTTTTAGGAACAATTTCCATACGCAACTTGAAAAAAGGAATGGTAGAGGTCTGCAACCCTCGGATCTCTGCGATAATGAACGCTGCAGAAAAGGTGTTTTCCGAACAAAACAAAGCACGGCTTTTCGTGTCAAAAAATGCACCCTCCCCGATGGCAGTCGGAATATTCAAACCGATCATCCTGATTCCGGAGTCTCTGTTGCATAAACTACGGAACAGTCAAATCCGTGAGATTCTGCTCCATGAGTTGTCTCACATCTATCACAAAGACCAGATTACCGGAATCCTTCAAAGACTTGTCACGGCATTGAACTGGTGGAATCCTCTTGCCTATGCCTTAAGCACATCCCATTCTAGGGCGAGGGAAGAAATCTCTGATAATTATGTCCTCCTCCAAAACGACTCAAAAGAGTACGCGGAGTGTTTGATCAACCTGGCGGAAAAGACAGCGCTTTTAAAACGGCTGCCGGTTTCCGTCGGACTGGCGTCTCCCCACATCCCTCTGAAAGATCGGGTCAAACACATCTTATCTAAGGAGAGGAACATGGACACAAATCTCAAAAAATCGACCATCACAGTGATGGTACTGACGGCCTTTTTGGTTCTTTTAGGAATCGCCGGCTCCAGATTGACCTTTGCGACAGCCAAGCCTGAAGCCCCGATTAAAAAAGCGGATTTAGTACTGCCGGATCTCCAAGAACAGGATCAGCAAAATCAGGAGGAGGAAAAGAAAAAATCCGAAAAAAAGAATATCAAACCTCCAAAGTTGATCAAGCAAGTCGAGCCTATTTATCCAGAAGAGGCAAGAAAAGCCGGGATCGAAGGTGTGGTTACCCTCGAGGCCACGACCGACAAATACGGACGAGTGCAAGATGTGAAGGTCCTGAACTCTGTCCCCGGACTCGACCAGGCTGCCATAGATGCCGTCAAGCAGTGGGTCTATGAACCGATGGTGATCGATGGAAAACCCTATGGAGTTACTTTTACCTCGACATACCAATTCTCCCTTAAAAATGAAAGGCACGGCAAGTCTTTCGAGGTCGGAGTGACGGGGACAGATAAAAAACCACCTGTACCAGCCGCCGGAAATATCAAACCTCCGAAGTTGATCAAAATGGTCAAGCCGGTTTATCCCGAAGCGATAAAAAAAGCCGGAGTCGAAGGAGTGATCATCATAGAAGCGACCACAGATGTCTATGGTCGAGTCATCAACACCAAAATTCTGAGGGGCATCCCCTTGCTGGATCAGGCAGCAAGAGATGCCGTCAAGCAGTGGATTTACGAACCGATGATCATCAATGGCGAGCCTAGGGGTGTTATGTTCGTTGTGACATACAAATTCAGGCTCGATGAACCAGTGCGTGCCGTTGGGGAGATCAAACCTCCAAAGTTGATCAAACAAGTCGAACCTATTTATCCCGAAGTGGCAACAAAAGCCGGGATCGAAGGCGTTGTCATCATAGAAGTGACTACAGATGTCTATGGTCGAGTCGTCAACACCAAAATTCTGAGGGGCATCCCCGTGCTGGATCAGGCAGCAAGAGATGCCGTCAAGCAATGGATTTATGAGCCGAAAATAATCGATGGGAAACCCAGAGGCGTGATTTTTATAGTCACAGTCGTCTTTGAGCTCCAATAGGATAGACCCGAACACCTGAAGAGGGATCAGGGATAGCGCCGCAACTCCGCGGCCGGGGACATTTTTTTTACTTCGGGGACAGGTACCGAAATCAGGGACATGTATAGAAATCAGGGACATGTACCGATTTTGTGAAATCGGTAACGTGTCCCATGATTTATGGTGCCTGTCCCCTATTAAGTATTGTGTCCCCCTATTATAATCCCCTATTATAAGAACCGCACATTGACATTAATCTTTTCCTATGATATTTAGCGTTGGAAAGGAATAATAATACTTATTTTTTACTAAAGAAATTCAAACAATTCAGATAAATTAAAAACACAAATAGACAAATATGAACGTCTTGATCATCGGCGCGGGAGAGGTTGGCTTTCATCTCGCCAAGCGACTTTCAGCAGAAAAGCATAACATCACCATATTGGAAAAAGATCCTGAACAAGCAAGCCATGCAGGAGAGCACCTGGATGCATTGGTCAAAGTCGGTTCAGGTTCCAGTTTCGAAGATTTAAAAAACGCTGGCATCGAACAGGCAGACATTTTTGTAGCACTTACTAAGCACGATGAAGCCAATCTTATGGGCTGCCGATTTGCTCAAAAATTAAATATCCCCCATAAAATAACACGCGTTCGCAATCCTGAGTATGCCAGGTCTGATTTTATTCTATCGCATGATGAAATGGGTGTAGATTTACTCATTCATCCTGAGAAGGAAACAGCCGATGCCATAGTACGTCTGATTCACCAAAGCAGCGCAACTGGTGTGGTGGAGTTTGGCGGAGGAAAGATTCAATTGCTAGGTATCCGCCTGGAACGCAACTCCCCAATATTAGGGAATCCAATAAAAGAATTTTGGCAAGAATATGGAAACCTGGCAGCCCGCATCGTCGCTATTAAAAGGAAGGAACACACATTAATACCCGGTGGGAACGAAATTCTGGCTGCCGGTGATCAAATATTTATCATTTGTGAAAAGAATCTGATTCCTACAATTGTCCAGCTCACTGGCAAAGAAGATGTTTCCATTAAAAATATCATGATTCTCGGTGGTGGATTAATCGGGCAGTTTGTGGCCGGGAGCTTAGAGGATGAAACTAACATCAAACTAATCGAAAGCCGCAAGGATAAATCAGAAAAGATAGCCAATATACTAAAAAAAACATTAGTTATTCATGGAGACGGCACCGATATAGACCTGCTGGCAACAGAGGGCATTCTCGACATGGATGCATTTATCTCGGTAACCGGTGACGATGAAACAAATATTATCTGCACTCTCATTGCCAAGCACCTAAAAGTGCCCCGGACTATTGCATTGGTGAATAAAACTGAATATCTGCCTATTACGCCAACAATTGGCATGGATGCAGTTGTGAGCAAAAAATTACTTACAGTCAACGCCATTCTGCGTTTCATCCGAAGAAGCACTCTGGAAAGCATTGCCTCAATTCCAGGATTAGATGCAGAGATTATTGAGATAATTCCCCGCAAAGGTTCCAAGATAACCAAACATCCACTAAAAAG
>JAGLWV010000059.1 GCA_023133225.1 Candidatus Aminicenantota bacterium
GGACAGGCTACTTTTTTCTAAAAAAAGTTGCCTGTCCCCTTTTTTCTGTCCCCTTTTTCTCTACCTTACTCTTCCAATCCCGCTTTTTGCAGTATTGTCTTGAATCTCGGGTCAGAGCTAACCCTGTCGAATATTGGATCAGTTTTAAGTAAACGCATCCAGGTGTCGAGTTCCTCATAAGCCCTATCTAACATCTGAAAGCCCTGGTCGTCCTCACCAAGCTCAAAATATAACATTGCCAGTAAAGTGTGCGAGATATAAATGTGTTCCGATTTTATTAGAAGGTCATCCAGTATCACCCGGGTCTTCTCTTTCTCACCCATCCTTGCGTAGGTGACCGCGATCCAGGCATCTATTCGTATGCTCCAGCCTTTCGCATTTCCCTTTTCTTTTTGGAACTCGACCAGAGCATCCTCATACTTTCCCTGCTGTAAGTAAATAGAGCCGATATAAAGGTGAATCGCACTGAATGTCGGGTCCATCTCGAGAGCAGTCTGCAGGACATCTAATGCTTCACCATAACGGCGGGCACGGTACAAGGCTTGTCCCAGGTTTCTGTTTATTACCAGAGAGAGAGGGTCGAGCTCCAGGGCCCGTTTTATCTCTTTGATTCCTTTCTCAAACTGGCCGACGCACATCAGATCATAACCATACCAGTGGTGAGCGGTGGCATTATTTGGATCAAGCTCGAGGGCTCGTTTGTACTCCCTCTCGGCGCCGGGCCAGTTGTATTCAAGACGCCGTAGAATCTGTGCCAGAGCAACCCGTGCTTCGGAGAGCAGGTCGTCGATTTCCAGCGCCTTCAAAGACGCCTCCTTTGATTTCGGATAAACTTCCTCAGGTCTGTAAGTGCCGTATTCCGGAAGGAGGAGGTAGGAGAAAGACAATCCCGTATAGGCAAGGGCATAGTTGGGATCAATTAGAAGCGCCTGTTCGAAATACTCAATAGCTCTCTCCAGGTCCGCTTGTGTCCTCTTGTTCCAGAAATAGCGCCCTTTGGTATATGCTATAAAAGCCTCGGTTTTCTCAGTATAACGTTTTCTCATGCGTTCAAGCTCCGCTCCAGTCAATCTCAATCGAAGGTTGTCGGTGATCGAATTCGTTATTTCATCTTGGACAGCGAAAATTTCTGAGATATTTCGTGTGTACCTTTTGCCCCAGATTTGGCTGTTGTCCCGTACTCTGATGAGCTCCACACTTATGGTCAGCTCATCGCCGCGTCTGCTCATCCGGCTGACAAACACTGTGTCGACGCCGAGTTCTCTTCCTACGACCTGCGGATTTATTTCTTTTCCCTTGTAACGGAATACCGAGCTTCGTGCTATGACTTTTTTAAGACCGGGCAGTTGGGCTAACTTGCTGATAATGCTTTCGGTTATTCCATCGGTTAAGTACTCTGAATAAGAATATCTATCCACATTTTGAAAGGGAAGCACTGCGATCGAATCTATTGTCCCTAATCTGCCGGGGATTAAAATGATTCCAGCCACTATCAACAGAATCAAGATGATGGCACCGCCTCCATAGGGAAGGATTTTCTTCCATTTGATGGAGCTCATTTTTTCAGGGGCTTGTGTCCTTGGGGTAATATATTTCTCTGGAAGAGGAGTTTCTCTTTCCATCTTGTTTAATTCAGAAAGAAGTTCTTCTGCTCCCTGATACCTTTTCTCTTTTTCCTTCTCCATGCACTTCAGTATAATGCGGCATAGATCTTCAGAAATCAGAGTGTTGAACTGTCTGGGGTCAGGAGGCTCCTCTGTTTTGTGCTTCACGGCAATGCTCAGCGGTGTGTCTCCTTCAAAAGGCAGTCTTCCTGTCACCATCTCATACAGGGTGACTCCTAATGAATAAATATCGGCACGCTGGTCTGCTTTTTTCCCCTCGACTTGCTCGGGTGATGTATATTCTGGAGTCCCGATCAGAACACCGGCTTTTGTTAAGCCTCTCGTCTCAAGAAAACGGGCTATTCCAAAATCCATGATCCGGGCGTTCCCGCTTCTGTCAATCATGATATTGCCGGGCTTCAAATCCCTGTGCACGACTCCCAAGTTGTGAGCTTCGGCTAATCCCTCGCATATTTGTCTGGTTATGCTAACCGCAGTTGCCGAGCTCAACTGCCTGGACATCCTGATCATGTTCTTTAAGTTTTCACCGGGCACATATTCCATGGTTATATAATGAATGGTTCCCTCTTCATTGAGGTCGTACATCTTGCACACATTCTTGTGGGCGATCTTGCGGGCATATTTCAACTCATTCCTGAACCGCTCGATCGTATTCTTATCGAGGGAAATCTCGGGCTTAAGGATCTTCAGGGCAACTTCCTCATTGATTTTATTATCTTCCACCCTGTAGACTCTGCCCATACCGCCCTTTCCCAGCTCTTCTATGATCTCGTATCGTCCGGCAAAAACAGTTCTCCTTTCAAGTTCGGCTGTAATTATCTCTGCGGTCGCTGTAGAAGAGTCGGGACCAGTCTCAGGGGATGTCAGGGGTGTTGCGCATTGGCCGCAGAAGTTGGAATCCTGGGGATTCTTAAAATGACAATTCGGACATTTCATGTTTTGTACAGTTCCTTCGTCTTATCAAGGGGAGGATAACAATTCGGACATTTCATATCTTGCGTAGTTCCTTTGTCTTATCAAGAAAAAGGATAGCAATTCATGAAAATTGAGTCAAATTAAACCACAACACTCAAATGCCTCCCATGACACTCCATATATATATACGCAAGAAACG
>JAGLWV010000006.1 GCA_023133225.1 Candidatus Aminicenantota bacterium
CGAAAATACCGACTCAAATCCTGTGGAGTTCGTAAATCTACTTTCCGAGCACCAAATAACCTGGATAATTCCTCTTCCATTTCAAACAACTTGAAAAAACCCGGCGTTCGGCTAGGCTCAAAATCGACTAATATATCAAGGTCACTATCAGGTCCAAGATCGTTCCGGAGTGCTGATCCAAATATAGCTAAACGCAGAATGTGATGTTTCTTGCAGAATTCTGCAATTTTATCTTTCTGTGTTGAAATCTGTTTGTTCATAAGTATTTCCCGTTAAGATATGCAATTCACTCTTAACAATAAACAATTAAATTCATGATACCGTTATTGCTCTTTTACGTCAAATTATAAACCGTGTAAAGGGGAGAATTGGGATCGGACAAAGACAACAGAATTGCTGGAATTGAGTGTACGTATCTGTCATTCCCGCGTCTTCACAGGGGCAGGCTCTGAGAGGCATGTAAGTGCCTGTTCTTCCCGCGGAGCCAGTGCCCGCGCAGGCGGGGTAGCACGAATCCATAGCTACCGTTATTCCCGCGTAGGCGGGAATCCAGTCTCTTGAATTAAATTCTTAAGCCGCATTTTTGGGCAGGGAAAAGACACTTTAAGGCTAATTATTGTCTCTATATTGAAAGGGTTGTTTTCCTGACAAAGTCATGGATGTCTTTAGCTGCCTCAAGGATATCCCACAGGAACGCGATGTCTCTGTCTTCAGGCTGCATAAACGACCTCACGGTTTTTCAATATGGCTTTCCGTCGTATCGGATTTCGCAGGCCTTCTTTTTCGACTAGATCCACTCTGCGGCCAAAAATTGTTTTGAGCTCCTCTTGCATCTCCACCAAGTCAAAAAGGCTATAGTGAGCCTTTTGAAAAAAAGTCAAGATAACATCTACATCGCTATTTTCATTGAAATCATCTCTCAAAAAAGAGCCAAAAACTGAAAATTCTTTCACTTTCCATTTCTGACAAAAATCAACGATTTGATTTCTGTAAAAATCAATCTTTTGGGCAGTGGTTTGACTCATGATATCCAGCCTAATAATAATCATATAACATAGGAATCGAGGTTGACAACTCCCCA
This sequence comes from Candidatus Aminicenantota bacterium, assembly GCA_023133225.1. Taxonomy (GTDB): domain Bacteria; phylum Acidobacteriota; class Aminicenantia; order Aminicenantales; family Aminicenantaceae; genus JAGLWV01. The sequence continues at coordinate 1,082 of JAGLWV010000006.1, forward strand.
TCGCTAAAGCGCGGGGATTCTCCAACTTATACCCCGAGGGGCTTTCGTGTTTGGAGTTCCTGCTTCCCGGTGGCGACCAACGTCTCCACTCCACAGGCTGATACCGAATGTACTTCGGCCAACAAAAAATATAGCAGCTTGCGATACAAAAAGCAAGAAAAATTTGCGCCTTATATCCCCATTGCTAAAGCAAGGTTAAAGGGATGGAATTGGGGTCGGACCAAAACAACTCGGGAATTGGGGGAATTGGGGTCGGACCAAGACAACTAGATTGTAATCAATAAGTTATGTGTAATATTTGGGCAAAATAGATGCTTGAAATGGCCTTTTTGGGGTCAAAATGAACACTTTAAGAAATAGGAAGGATCCGAGGTAATGTGACATCGCTTATTCCTGTGATTAGGGGGCAAGTAACTCATTTATTGTGGAAGAGTCAAGCAAGATATTTCTTTATATGATCTTGGATTTTTTCTGCTGTCTCTTTAAAGGCTTTCATGTCTTTCCCAAATGGATCTTCAATCTCCCAAAGAAGAATCTTTTCAGACAGATGTGGATAACTAGTGTCATGTCAAATCTCAAT
>JAGLWV010000060.1 GCA_023133225.1 Candidatus Aminicenantota bacterium
GGGGGATAAAAGAGAAAAGCAGATAAAAGAGAAAGGGGGATAAAAGAGAAAGGGGGATAAAAGAGGGCAGGAAAAAGGGGACAGGCAGAAAAAAAGGGGACAGGAAAAAAAGGGGACAGGCTACTTTTTTCCGAAAAAGTTGCCTGTCCCCTTTTTTATATGGAGTTAGATTTAAATTTTTTATGAGTCAATCAAAGATATATCTGCAATACTCTGAATTTCCTTAAAATGTCTGTTGAGTGTAAAAATCTTACATTCATGCTCCTGCGCCATAGCAGCAATATAACAATCTAATATATTAATAGTTTTGCCCTTCTTTTTTAGGTCATAGGAAAGCCTTCCTGCCTTTAGCCACGTGTCTTCTTTTTGGTCAACAATGTGAAAGGCATCCAGAAAGTCCTCTATTATCGAGATCTCTTTTTCTGATTTTGCCCCTAGAATGAGTTCTGCGATCACTATTTTTGGAACAAAAACTTCATTTTCGGAAAGAATTTTATCCACTTTTTCTGAAATTATAGATGATTTGTTTTGAAAATAATCAATCCAGATGGATGTATCTATTAGAATTTTCTCAGCGCTCATTGTGTCTCATTTCATCAGCCGTTAAATCGAATTCAAGTTTCCCCTTCATGGATTTTATTCTCTCTATTTTTCCTCTTTTAATGTATTCACGAATCGCTTCTCTTACGGCAGAAGCCTTACTTTTTGCCTTTGTTTCTCTTAAAAGTTCTTCTAATATGTCTTTTTCAATGGTTATCGTTGATCGCATCTTATTTTTTCCTTAAATTGAATGCACAATACTATTATAATAAATCGATTCATTTTGTCAACATAATTTATGCACATTAGTTACACAATAATCTTACAATTATTTGTGCGCTTTTGCTAGAGGAATTAGATTTTTACCTTACGGTAAAAGCTTGAACAGTACGGGATTCTGAGCCACTCGCCATCTCTTGAGCTGTCATCTCCAGAGAATATTTTCCAGGCAGCATTTCGGGAAGATTGATCTCGAGGAGGAGTACATTTGTATCTTTTTCTTTTTCTGTCTTGAGAATTGAAAATAACAATCGAGTCTTTTCTCCAGAGGGAAGTTGAATCAGGTGAGCAGAAAGCTCGATTTTAGGTTTATCGATTTTTCTGTGAGAGCAGTGCACAATAGCAAAAAGCTTTGAAATCCCTTTCTCTAATGTATCCACGAGGGGAGAGTGACGGTTGGAAATGAAGGGATAAATATTGGCTATAGAGAGAGGTTCACTTTTAGATTTCTTTTTCTGTTCCTTTAAGGCTCTTAAATAAAAGGCCTCTTTTTCAGGGATGAGGAATAAAGGTGGATACAGCTTCAGTCCGGAATCGAGCTCTTCAGGAATTTCAACCGATGAAGAAGCCACAGCTCCATCCCCTGTCTCTAAGTTCCTTAAAACGACCCGGCATTCATACTGATGACCGGCTGGAAGAGAAGAGATCATGTAATGATAGATTGTCTTTTCAGGAATTTCGAGAAAATTGATTTCTGCTCTACTCGAGGCAAACATATCGTGTTTTCTATCGATAATGAAAGTGACCAGCTCTGTTTTTCTTCCTGCAACTTTTTCAATCTTGCTTAAAGGTATTTTAGTGAGCAGGACGAAGTTAGATTTTTCTTGCGGGTAACAGGGAAGAGGGATCAAAGAAAAGTTAAAAGGCTCTTGAAAATAGGGATTATCAGCCATAGCCAGATCGATGAGATGGAGCTGCTTTTCGACTTTCGTTAGCTCGGTAAAAGGCTTTGGATTGAAATATCCCCTCTGGGCATGGACTTCGTATCCCTTCCTCTTAACCTCGACTTTAATATCATGATATTTGCCGTCCCATTTCTCGTCAATATAGTACCCAAGAACATAATAGTTGCTGGTAACACTCTGAATCCTTTCTGCGATCTTATCGTAGTAATTCAAATTCACGGTGTGGAAAAATTGTCCTCCGGTGAGTTCAGACAACATCATCAAGGATTCGTCGCGTACCGGCCCTATCATACTGACTGCATGCACAGGGCTGTTGGATGCGGCAAATTCTCTGCCCATTTCCTCATAGTTTTCCCGGAGTGTTTGAGAACCGCCAAACAGGAAAGAGCTTGGAATTCCATTTGAGAAGAAAATAACATTCTTGATCCCAGGAATAGACCGCATGGATTGGGCAAGTTCTTTAAGCCCATCGATAAAAATTTTAGCCTGAAAAACTTGAGATTCCTTTTCTGGAGAAAAAGACGTAACAGAAACAGATGAAGACAGGCGTCTTACTGACAAACCGTATTCTTCCCTATCCTCAGTTCCTTTTCCCTTGCTAGCCCCGGCTTCTGCTCGAGCGCGTTCGCCTGCCAGGGTTGGCCCTCCTGAACCCCCTATGCCCGGGCCTTGGAATCCACTTATTTCTTTAATGGCTATCTTTACTTTGTCCATGTCAGAAGTGAAATACTCAAGAAGCTCTAATCCAGACATCCAGTCATAAGACATAACTCCCACTTCATCGGTCGGTTGAATCCGGGTATCAATAAAGTGACGGGCTGCATTCTTTGATCTGACGGTTGCAGAAGGTCCAGCAGTAGCGAAAAGAAAAATAAATTTCCGGTTCATTCTTGAAGAAATATCGGGCGAAGGAGGAAGCTTTGTCTCTTCTATCATTTCTACAACTTTCTTCTTGGGCTTAACTGGTTTCTCAGGAATAGCAAAGAGATGTTTTTCAAAATCGGTGATCGTCTGGAGCTTTCTGTTATCATAGAGGATGAAGTCATCTTTGGTTAAGTCTGTTAT
>JAGLWV010000061.1 GCA_023133225.1 Candidatus Aminicenantota bacterium
TTCGCTGTTCCCGTCACATCCGTCGTCCGAAAATAAAACTGCGGCCTGTACCCTGTAAAAAACGGAGTGTGCCGCCCTCCTTCCTCCTTCTTCAACACATATATCTCAGCCTTAAACCGATGATGCGGCGTTATCGACCCAGGCCACGCCAATACCATTCCTCTCTCAACCTCATCCTTGTCCGTCCCTCTCAATAAGACTCCTATGTTGTCCCCAGCCATTCCTTCATCCAATATCTTGCGAAACATCTCTACCCCAGTCACTACTCGCTTACGCGTCTCCCCAAATCCCACTATCTCTATCTCCTCTCCTGTCTTGATCTGCCCTCGATCAACCCGTCCAGTCACTACCGTCCCTCGCCCGCTTATCGAAAATATGTCCTCTATCGGCATCAAAAACGGCTTATCCACCATCCTCACAGGCTCAGGTATGTAACTGTCTATAGCATCCATTAACTCCAAGATCGGCTTGTTCACCTCAGCATCCGGAGAACCATCCGACTCCATCGACTTCAACGCACTCCCTCGTACCACAGGTATCTTGTCACCGGGAAACTCATACTTCGTCAATAACTCCCTCACCTCTAACTCAACCAAATCCAATATCTCCTCATCATCCACTAAATCCACTTTGTTCATAAATACCACTATCGCCGGAACATTCACCTGCCGCGCTAACAATATGTGCTCACGAGTCTGCGGCATCGGGCCATCATCGGCCGCCACTACCAGTACCGCACCGTCCATCTGCGCTGCCCCGGTTATCATGTTCTTTATGTAATCCGCATGTCCAGGGCAATCTATGTGCGCATAATGACGATTGTCCGTCTCATACTCTATGTGCGCTATCTGTATCGTCAATCCCCTCTCCTTCTCCTCAGGTGCATTATCTATCTGGTCAAACTCTACGTAATCTACCTTGCCCTCCAGTTTCTTGTTCAATACCTTCGTTATCGCTGATGTTAACGTCGTCTTGCCGTGATCCACATGTCCAACCGTCCCTATGTTTAAATGAGGCTTTGTTCGTTCAAACTTTGCTTTCCCCATTCCCTTTACCTCCTATTTGTTGTTTTATAACCCTTCATTTTATTATTGTTTAATTATCGCTTTCTTTTCTCTTCATCTTTTTTCATTATATATTTTCTTATTACGACTTACCACTTATCCTTAATCCTTAATCCTTATTCCTTCCTCTTACTATGAGCTATGAGCTTCTTCCTTACTCTTTCCTATCTATGTACCGGGATCCTCCCTTCGACCTGAGCGATTATCCCTTCCATAATAGGGAGAGGTGTTAGCTTGTAATTAAGAAATTCCATGGAAAACAAACCTCTTCCCTGAGTTATAGTTCTCATTGTTGTGGCATACCCAAACATCTCATCCAGAGGAACAAAGGCCTTGATCACTCTTGAACCGTCCCTCATCTCCATCTCATCAATTTTTCCCCGTCTTGTGTTGATATCACCAACAATGTCTCCCAGGTATTCATCCGGAGAAACAACCTCCAACCTCATGATGGGTTCAAGAATAGCAGGATCTGCTTTAGAAACAGCATCCTTAAATGCTAACGATCCTGCTATTTTAAAAGCAATAGAGGAGGAATCAACCTCATGATATGAGCCAGTTATGAGAGTAATTTTGACATCGGTTACAGGAAAACCAGCCAAGATCCCTGTCTCCATGGCTTCTTTTACACCTTTTTCCACATAAGGCACAAATTCTTTAGGAATAACGCCTTCCTTAGAGTTATCGATGAATGTGGATCCGACTCCCCTCTCTAAAGGCTCAATGGCAATCTTACAATGGCCATATTGTCCTCTTCCACCCGTCTGCCGAATGTATTTACTCTCTCCTTCAGCAACCGCAGTAATTGTTTCCTTATAAGCAACTTTAGGTTTCCCTAAATTCGCTTTAACTCCGAACTCTCTTCCCAAGCGGTCCATGAGAACTTCTAGATGGAGCTCACCCATCCCTAAAATAAGAGTTTGACCGGTCATGGGATCCCGTATGACCTTGAATGTGGGATCTTCCTTGGAGAGTTTTCCCAGCGCCTCAGCCAGTTTAGTGTGCTCAATTTTTGATTTTGGCTCGATAACAGCTGATACAACAGGCTCTGGAAATGTTATCGACTCAAGGACAATGGGATGATGCCTTACACAAAGAGTATCTCCAGTTGAGAGATTTTTCATGGAACCCAGGGCAGCGATGTCCCCTGCATGAACCTCCTTGACATCCTTTCTTTTATTCGCGTGCATTTCTAAAAGACGAGAGATTCGTTCGTCTTTTCCCTTAGCTGCATTAAAAACAAAAGAGCCTATCTTCGCCTTTCCTGAATAAACTCTAAAAAAAGAAAGAGCCCCGACAAAAGGATCACTGGTGATTTTAAAAACCAGAGCTGAGAAAGGCTCATCATCTGAGGCTCTTCTTGTCTCGATGTCAAAAGTACGGGGATGATGCCCCCTGACTGCAGGGACATCCACGGGCGAAGGCAAGTAATCAATGACGGCATCCAAGAGAGTATGAATTCCCTTGTTCTTGAAAGAGGCACCGTGGAGCACGGGAACGAATTGCAGGGAAATTGTTCCTTTTCTGATAACCCTCTTTATCTCGTCGGAAGGTATTTCAGCACCATCCAGATACTTTTCCATCAAACCATCATCCACATCACTGAGTTGTTCTAACATCTCATTCCTTTTTTCTTTAGCTTCATCTTTATGCTCATCAGTAATGTCTTTCACTTCGACTCTTGTCCCCAATAAATCATCGCCCCAATCAATTTCTTTCATATCGACAAGGTCAATGACTCCTCTGAAGTTTTCTTCTTTTCCTATAGGAATCTGGACGACCACAGGGGTAGCACCAATCCTCGTCTTCATCTGTTTTATGGCTCTTTCTGGGTCAACGCCAACTCTGTCCATTTTGTTGATGTAAACGATCCGAGGCACCTGGTATCTATCGGCTTGCCGCCATACTGTCTCGGACTGAGGTTCGACTCCTCCCACTCCGCAAAGGATGACAATCGCGCCGTCAAGTACCCTTAATGAACGCTCGACTTCAGCAGTAAAATCTACGTGCCCTGGGGTATCAATGATGTTGATCCTGTGACTTTTCCAGTAACAGGTAGTGGCAGCAGAAGTGATGGTTATGCCGCGCTCTTGCTCTTGAGCCATCCAGTCCATAACCGCTGTACCTTCATCTACCTCTCCTATCTTGTAGGTAATACCTGTATAGAAAAGGATACGCTCTGTCGTGGTAGTCTTCCCCGCATCGATATGGGCCATAATCCCAATGTTTCTGACATTTCCGATTGGATGTCTTACGGTCAACTCTACACTCCATTTTTATTGTAGTAAAATTCTCTCTATTAATAAGAAAGACTACCATCTATAATGAGCAAAAGCTCTATTGGATTCAGCCATTTTGTGGATATCTTCTCTCTTCTTAACCGCTCCTCCCCGATTATTCACTGCATCGATGATTTCAGCTGAAAGCTTCTCCTCCATGCTTTTGCCTGCTCTGTCTCGAGCAAATCTGATCAACCATCTTACTGCCAGGGAGATTGACCTGTTTAAAAGAACCTCCACCGGCACCTGATATGTCGCTCCTCCTACCCTTCTCGATTTTGTCTCCAGCACAGGCCTTACATTCTCAACCGCCTTCTCGAACATTTTGAGGGGATCTTCCTTCGACTTTTGATTGACCCGCTCCATGGCTCTGTAAACTATGCTCTCGGCTAAACTCTTTTTGCCTTTTTTTAAGATCGTATTTATGAATTTAGATATAAGAGTACTGTTATAAAAGTGGTCTGGCTGCGGCTTCCTCTTCTTAATCGTACCTCTTCTGGGCATTTGCTTCTCCTCTAAGCTCGGGCTTTCTTCTCCTTTGGCTTTTTACTTCCATATTTTGACCTGCTTCCCATCCGATCTTCAACTCCTTCACAGTCTAAAGATCCGCGGACCACATGGTAACGGACTCCAGGCAAATCTTTTACACGGCCCCCGCGTATGAGGACGATCGAGTGCTCCTGCAGATTATGACCTACTCCTGGAATATAACCTGTTACCTCTACATTATTGGTTAATCTGATTCGAGCCACTTTTCTCATGGCCGAATTAGGCTTTTTCGGTGTCGTGGTAAAAACTCGAGTGCATACACCTCTTTTCTGGGGACATCTTTCCAGGGCCGGAGATTTGCTTTTATACTTTTTTTGTATCCGGCCTTTTCTTACCAGTTGATTAACTGTCGGCAATTAAACTACTCCTTATAAGAAAAAATTACTCGTTCCTGAGGGGGAAATCTCCCGGGACGAATGTGTGGATAATAGCAAAATCAGTTTGTTATGTCAAGGATTTAGAGTGAGTTAGAGCAAATCTAACTCGGAAGCGTAATGTCTATTTCCCTCCGCGCTTCTTCCTCTTTATCTTCCTTTAATTCCACATTTCGGTAGAATTTGTAACCTGTTCCAGCCGGGATAAGCCTGCCCATTATGATATTCTCTTTTAACCGCCTCAAATGGTCTACTTTCCCGTAAAGGCTTGCCTCCGTCAAGACGCGAGTTGTTTCCTGGAAGGAGGCTGCGGAGATAAAGCTATCTGTGCTCAAAGCACTTTTTGTAATTCCTAAAAGAAGAGGTCTGGCCATTGCGGGTTTTCTTCCCTTTTCTATGTTTTTTTTGTTCTCTGTCTGGAAAATAAACTTATCTACCTGCTCATCGACCAGAAATTCTGTATCTCCAACTTCCTCGACTTTCACCCATCGCAGCATTTGACGGATGATGGTTTCAATGTGTTTATCATTGATGGAGACTCCTTGTAGCCTGTAGACTGACTGAACTTCCCGAAGAAGATATTCTGCCAACTCTTTCTCTCCGAGAACCCTTAAGATATCATGGGGATTCACAGCACCATCCATCAAGGCTGTGCCAGCTCTCACCCTTTCTCCATCACCTATTCTCAAATGGGCTCCTTTAGGAATGAAGTATTCCTTATCTCCCACTCGCTCATTGCGGACTGTTAGCTTTCTGTTGCCTCTCACAAGGCCCCCGTACTCCAGCGCCCCATCGATCTCGGAGATCACAGCGGGTTGTTTGGGCTTCCTAGCCTCAAATAGCTCTTCTGCCCGGGGAAGACCTCCTGTAATATCTTTTGTCCTTGCAACTTCTCGTGGTATCTTCGCCAGGACATCTCCTGCAAAGACCTTATCTCCATCTTTAACTTCTAAGTTTGCCCCGGAGGGGAGATAGTATCTTTTGAGTATTATGGGCTTATTGTGATCATCTTTTTTCTTTGGATGTTTGATTATGATCTGAGGCTGCATTTTTTCATCTTTTGCTTCGATTATAACCGGCTTTACCAATCCCGTAAAATCATCTTGAACCTCTTCCATGGTGACGCCAAGAGCCACATCATGAAAATACACAACCCCCGTTTCCTCAGTCAGAATAAACGTGCTAAAGGGATCCCATTCGGCAAATTCTTGCCTGGCCTTGATTTCTTCTCCGTCCTTAGCCAGTATTTTTGCGCCGTAAGGGACTTGATAATGCTCAATCTCTCTTTCTTTATGATCAAGTATAGCAATGCTTGCATTCCGGTTCACAACAATTAAAAACTTTTCTTTATTGATGACGGATTTAAGATTACTGAACCTGACAACTCCGTCATTTTTCGCTTCAAGCTTGGACCTTTCTGCTCCTCTCATCGCAATTCCACCGATATGGAATGTACGCATTGTCAACTGGGTGCCTGGCTCTCCAATAGACTGGGCAGCAATGATTCCTACCGCCTCTCCAAGTTCGACCAGCGCACCGGTTGACATGTTGCGACCATAGCAGAGCTGGCATACGCCTCTATTTGACTCACAGGTCAAAACGGACCGGATTTTCGCCTTTTCAATACCCAACTCCAGGAACATCTGGATAATTTCCTCAGTAATTTCTTCATTTATGCCCACAATGACTTCATTCGTATCAGGGTGGAGAACTCTCTCTATAGAGATTCGGCCAATGATTCTGTCCACAAAAGGTTCAACAAGTTCACCGTTTTCGACAATGGCCGTGACATTTATACCCTTCAGAGTCCCGCAATCTAACTCATCAACAATAACTTCCTGGGAAACATCTACCAGTTTTCGGGTTAAATACCCGGAATTCGCGGTCTTCAAGGCAGTATCGGCCAATCCTTTACGAGCCCCATGAGTAGAAATAAAATATTGAAGAACGTTCAAGCCCTCCCGCAGGTTAGAAACAATAGGAGTTTCAATGATCTCACCCGAGGGTTTACTCATAAGTCCTCTCATTCCCGCAAGCTGTCGAATCTGCTGTTTGTTTCCTCTCGAACCAGAATCGGACATAACGAACAGAGAATTCAATTCTTGCCCTTCAAGGCTCTTCTTTCGCATTCTTTCGATCATTGCATTGGAAACTTTATCCGTTACAGATCCCCATATTTCGACCACTCGATTAAACCGCTCTCCAGCTGTAATTGTCCCTTCTCTATAAAGATCCTCAATCGTTTGGACTTCTTTCTGTGCCCTTTCTACCAATTCAGTCTTTTCTTCTGGAATGGCAAAATCATCTATCCCTAGAGAAAAACCAGCATAAGTCGCATGATTAAAACCCAACTCTTTCAGCTTATCCAGCGTATCAATTGTCGGCCCGCGACCTACTTTCAAATAAGTATAAAAAACTAAACTCTCAAGTCCTTTCTTTTTAAATATTCCGTTTATATAAGGGATCCCTTCAGGGAGAACACTGTTAAATATGATCCGCCCGGGAGTTGTCTCAATAAACTCGTTTTGCACTTCAGTGACAGGACAGATCAAAACTGCTTGATCATCATAAAATGTGGATAAATTCATTAAGGAACCATTAAAACGCAGCTTCACTTGAGCCTGGAGGTCGATCGCTTTATTTTCTAAAGCTAATAAAACTTCATCTTCAGAAGCAAAGATGCGTCCTTCTCCCTTTTTCCCAGCTTTTTCCAAAGTCAGATAATAACAGCCTAAAACCATATCCTGGCTGGGTACGGCAACAGGTCTTCCATTGGCCGGGGAGAGTATATTTTGTGTAGAAAGCATTAATGTTTGCGCCTCAACCTGGGCTTCAACGGAAAGAGGTATATGTACCGCCATTTGATCTCCATCAAAATCCGCATTAAACGCAGCGCAAACTAAAGGATGAATCTGAATAGCCTTTCCCTCTACTAAAATCGGTTCAAACGCCTGAATCCCAAGACGATGAAGAGTCGGAGCTCGATTGAGCAGGATCGGATGCTCTTTGACAACTTCTTCCAGGTAATCCCACACTTCAGGTTTTTCTTGTTCATGCCATTCTCTGGCTACTTTCACGCTCGGAACAAGCCCTTCCTTTTCTAACTTATGAAAAATGAAAGGCTTAAATAACTCCAGGGCCATCTTTTTTGGCAGTCCACACTGATTCAATTTGAGCTCTGGCCCAACAACAATAACTGATCTTCCCGAATAGTCAACTCGCTTGCCAAGAAGATTCTGGCGAAACCTTCCTTGCTTACCTCTTAAAGCTTCACTTAACGATTTGAGAGGTCGTCTGTTAGCTCCAAGATGCACTCGACCTCTCTTTCCGTTATCAAAGAGAGCATCCACAGCTTCTTGAAGCATTCTTTTTTCATTGCGAATGATAAGTTCCGGAGCTTTGAGCTCCATCAGCTTTTTCAGTCTATTGTTTCGGTTTATGACCCTTCTGTAGAGATCATTCAAATCAGAAGTAGCGAAACGTCCTCCATCCAGCCGGACTAATGGTCTTAAATCAGGTGGAATAACAGGAATGATGCCCAAAATCATCCACTCAGGGCGGTTGCCTGACTTCTTGAGAGCCTTAAAAACTCTTAGTCTTTTTGCACAACGAAGCTTCCGCTGCTGAGAAGTCTCTTTTTTCATCTGGACTCTCAATTGCTCCCCATCTTTAGTGATATTTATCTTGTCAAGAAGCACTTTAACAGCTTCCGCTCCTATGGAAGCCTCAAAATTATCTCCATATTGCTCCTGCGCATCCTTGTATTCTTCTTCAGTAAGAAGTTGCTTTTCCTGCAGAGGAGTGTCTCCAGGGTCAACCACAATATAGGATTCGAAGTAAAGAATTTTCTCTAAATCTTTGATGGAAAGGTCCAAAACGAGCCCTATTCGACTTGGAGTGCCCTTAAAGAACCAGATATGAGCAACAGGAGAGGCCAGTTGAATATGCCCCATACGTTCCCGACGAACTTTGGATTTGGTCACTTCGACTCCGCATCTCTCACAAATAATACCCCTGTATTTCATCCTCTTGTATTTCCCGCAGAGGCACTCATAATCATTTATGGGGCCGAATATCTTTGCACAGAAAAGGCCATCTTTCTCTGGCTTGAATGTCCTGTAGTTAATGGTTTCAGGCTTGGTAACTTCGCCCCAAGACCAGCTTTTTATTTTTTCAGGAGAAGCGATACTGATTCTGACCTGGTCAAAATCAACCTTTGGCTTTCCTCCCATAGAATGCCTGATATCCATCCTTATTCTCCTTTTAAGATTTGAGGAACATCCATTCCCCAGGGTAAGACCTCATCTTTTTTTTCTCTTTTCTCCAATTCCACGTTCAAACAGAGACTCTGAAGTTCCCGGATGAGAACGTTCACCGACTCAGGAAGCCCTGGAGTGAAGTCCAAATCCCCTTTGACGATAGCCTCGTATATTTTGGCTCTTCCTTCCACATCGTCTGATTTGGCCGTTAAAAGTTCCTGAAGTGTGTAAGCTGCGCCATATGCTTCCAGAGCCCACACTTCCATCTCTCCAAAACGCTGCCCGCCAAATTGCGCCTTTCCTCCCAGGGGCTGCTGGGTAATAAGAGAATATGGTCCAGTGGAGCGGGCATGGATTTTATCATCAACAAGGTGGTAGAGTTTCATGGTGTAAATGTAGCCTACGGTTATCTCATTATCTAACAATTCTCCAGTTATACCATCATAAAGAGGGGTTTTTCCTGATTCAGGTAACCCTGCCTCATTGAGAAGTTTTTTTATCTCGTCCTCGGATATGCCATCAAATACGGGAGTCGCAATCCACAGGCCAAGCTTCTGGGCTGCCCAGCCAAGATGCGTCTCTAAAATCTGTCCAACATTCATTCTCGACGGCACTCCAAGCGGATTGAGGACGATCTCCATAGGGGTTCCATCGAGCATGCGAGGCATATCTTCCTCTGGAACGATTTTAGCGACAATCCCCTTGTTTCCGTGACGACCCGAGACTTTATCTCCAACAGAAAGTTTTCTTTTCATAGCAATGTAGACTTTAATTGCCTGAATCACTCCAGGAGATAACTCATCACCTTTTTTGAGATTATCAACTTTTTCTTTAAAAATGGACCGGAGAGCTTCAATCTGACGCTTTACTTTATTTTCTATATCTCTCGTTTTTTTATCTTGCGCTGCTTTCTGTTTGAACTTCAATTTGGATATATCTTTAGGATTCAATTTATTTAAAGTCTTTTCATCTAATTTGCTTCCCTTCTTCAAAGCAAGATCCCCAATTTTTTGATCCTTTTCCAGCGTTTTTCCCTTGATAACGCTCTTTATCTTCCTCCACTTTTCTCTTTCAAGGATGCTTATTTCATCATCCAAATTTCTTTTCATCTTGATTATTTCTTCTTTTTCAATCCTCTTAGCCCAGACTCCCTTTTCAATTCCACGCCGAGAAAAAATCTTTACATCGATGACCGTCCCTTCTATACCTGGCGAACAATACAGAGAAGCATCTTTGACATCAAGGGCTTTCTCACCAAATATCGCTTTGAGAAGCTTTTCCTCAGGAGATAACTGAGTTTCCCCCTTAGGAGCGACTTTACCGACGAGAATATCTCCAGATTTCACGTGAGCTCCTGTTCTCACTATTCCGTTTTCATTTAAATTATGAAGAAGCTCTTCCGGAACATTGGGAATATCTCTGGTGATTTCCTCTGGGCCTAATTTCGTATCCCTGGCTTCTATAGTCTCTTCGACAATATGGATTGAAGTGAAGATATCATCCTTTATCAGCTTTTCGCTGACAATGATCGCATCCTCAAAGTTATAACCTCTCCAAGGCATGAATGCACAGAGAACATTTCTTCCAAGGGATAATTCGCCCATATTAGTACAGGAACTATCCGCAAGGATTTGACCATTCACGACTCTATCTCCTTTTCTGACGATAGGTCTGTGGTTCATACAGGTGTTAAAAATTTTATCAGGAGATAAAG
>JAGLWV010000062.1 GCA_023133225.1 Candidatus Aminicenantota bacterium
TCGGAGAATTTAAAAAAAATATTTCCAGAACTGAAAGTGAAATTTATAAAAGCCGATATGGTAGATTTTAAGTATGAAAAGAAATTCGACGCTATTTTTAGCATCTCTGTTATTGAACATATTGAACGCTGGTTAGATGCTCTTGTTAATTTAGGCGGACTATTGACAGGAAATGGATTTTTATCTTTTACTTTTGATTACAGAAAATGGAGAAACAGAAAAGTGAGAGGTTATATGTTCACGCAAGAAGAAATCATCATTATTATTAATGAACTTAAGAAACATAACGTGCTTTTGCGTGGCAATAGTTTTGTCGACAGAACAAGTTTAACAAAACATTTGATAAAGAGAAGATATTACACAGCCGGAGTTTCCTTCTTTAAGAAGAGCTGAATAACAAATCTGTCATTCCCGCACCCGCTCCCCGCCTTCGCGGGGACAAGCTTCGCGGGAATCTAGGCTTGTTCCCGCGCAGGTTCCGTGGGAATGACATTCTAAAAAAAGCTGGCTAAATAGAGACAGATACCTTTCTGTTGGTATTCAAAAACTATGGGCTTTACAGCCCGAATTTGATTGGCTTTGGTTTGTTTTTATCTTCGTCCTGTATTCTTGGTATTGTTATGAATTTTCGGCCACGGAGTGTTCGCTAAGCCGGGGCTTTCAAACTGGAAAGCATAGAAAGCGCCTTCGTGTATTCCACTGGCAGAGTCATAGTTATAGAAATACTCTCCAACATAGATGGTTCCATCCGGAGTGATGGTCGGCGAGCAAAAGGTTGATGTTTCACCATAGCGGAATTTCTCCTTGAGCGTTCCATCCCGATAAAAAACGTATATATAGTTGGATTCACTCCAGAAATAGATCACGCCGTCTGCGCCGATTGCCGCTGTGGAGTAGATGTCTGACTGCCAATCATGAGGCTTGTCTTGAAAATCAGGCGTGGTGTCATATCTCCATTTTTCGGTTCCATCCGGATTTATGGCAAAAAATATTCCGGCCTGGTCTTCTGCTTCGGCAAATCCTTTGGAACTCGTCCCTACGTAGATCGTCCCATCCGTGTCTATGGTGGGAGAAGTCATTACAATCAACCCTCCAGTATAAAACCTCCATTTGAGTGTCCCATCCGGATTTAAGGCGTATAAATAAGTGCTGTCGGCAAGTTCGCTTCCCCTTGCGATATAGACTGTTCCATCACTGTCTTCTGAGGGAAAAGACCGAGCGTAACCGTCTGCAAGATATGCCCATTTGAATGTTCCATCAGGATTGATGGTATAAATGCCGCCTGTAGCGCGCATGGCTCCTTGTATTTCGACATAATATTCCACGTTTGCGTATATGGTCCCGTCAGCAGCTATAGCCGGTGATGAAAAGTGTGCGGATGGAGGCAGAGTTCCAGAATATTTCCAGCGGAGTGTTCCGTCTGCGTTGATCGCATACAGACTGCCTGCTGCCGGGACATAGATCACATCATTAGAGGAAATCGCCGGAGTCCATTCCCTGAAATTTGGGTCCACCATTAGGCCCATATTCTCGTATTTCCATTTGAGTGTTCCATCCGGATTGAATGCGTAAAGGTGGGAGTCTATGTCAGATCCTGATTTCGTAACAGTTATTAAATACAGCGTTCCATCAGAGCCTATGGATGGTGAGCCGCGGACTGCCTCCTGGGATGCCATTTGGTATTCCCATTTAAGAGACCCATCGGGATTGACTGCGTAAAAAGCTCCACCCGAAATATCCTGGTGATGTAAGCCGGAGCCCACATAAACAGTCCCGTCGTCGTCGATTGCAGGAGACGACCAGTAAATCGGTTCAGTTAAGATTATCCATTTCAACCTCAGCATGGTGGGGACAGTCGTGGATGATGTTTCGGACGTCCCGCAGCATGTGATGGCGAACATAAACCCGAGTAAAAATAGTGCGGTGATATATCTCATTTTGCTCTCCGTATCATGAATTTACTTTATCAGCAAAAAGGTGTCAATTGAT
>JAGLWV010000063.1 GCA_023133225.1 Candidatus Aminicenantota bacterium
TCCAGATATCTCTGGATTCCCGCCTACGCGGGAATGACATTCTAAAAAAAACATTCATCATAAAAAAGGGGACAGTCCCCTTTTTTCTCCTCTTTTTTTGACTTATCAAAACGAATAAACGGCTTGAAAATAATTTGTTATGTTATTGATAATAATATAGATATAGCAGTTGTTATGACTTTTTCTTCTTTTTCCGCACTAGAGGGAAAAACTCTGATCTGGTTCTAGCGGACTTCATGATCTCCTCTATCCTGGACACTATATCCGGATTTTGGCTCGCAACATCATGTTGTTCGCCGATATCTTCCCTCAGGTTGTAGAGCTGGATATCCCCGCTTACTCCCCTGCGATAGGCCTTCCAGTCTCCGAGGCGTACAGCCTGACGCCCCGTGTACTCCCAATAAAGGTAGTCGTGTTTTTTCTGTTTTTCCGGCTTACCCAATAACGTGGACAAAAGAGAGACACCGTCAATATCTTTAGGTGGTTCTATCCCCAGAATCTCAGCAAAGGTCGGAAGAAAATCCCAGAATGCTGAGATATGGTCACTTTCAGAGCCCGGTTCTATTTTCCCCGGCCAGCGCGCTATCATCGGAACACGGATTCCACCCTCATAAAGAGTTGTTTTGAGTCCTCGCAGGGATCCTGCACTTTTGAAAAAATCTGAATCTGTACCGCCATTAAAAGTGGGTCCGTTGTCGCTGCTAAAGATAACCAGGGTATTTTTATCTAGTCCCAGTTCCGTAAGCAGAGCCATGATCCTGCCTATTTCCCGGTCCATACGGGTGATCATGGCAGCATAACCTGCCCGGGGAGCCGGATGTGGTAAATAGCCCTTTTCTCCCTTATAAGGTGTCTCAGGGAAAGCTCCCTCATATTCTTTCAGCGAATCTTCCGGAACCTGAATCGCAACATGGGGAACAGGAAAAGGCAGATAAAGAAAAAAAGGATTTCTCCTGTTGTTCCTGATAAAGCCAAGCGTTTCATCTACCATCATATCCATGGAATACTGTTTACCACTGTATTCAGCATAGGATGCTTTGTCGTAGGGATCTCTATCCTCCGGCAATTTTTGGTGGGGATAGAAATATTCATTCCCCTCGAGTATATGCTTCTTACCGTTTCTCCATAAATGAGTCGGATAATAGTTATGGGCAACACGCTGGCAGAGATAGCCGTACCAGTGGTCAAAACCCTGTTTATTGGGCTCACCGGAGTCTCCAGGACCTCCTAATCCCCACTTACCAACAGCTCCTGTGGTGTATCCCGCTTTTTGATACATCGTTCCCACTGTGTATGTATTTGGCAGCAAAGGACGCTGGCCCTCCAGATTCCGGTCTTTCCAGACATCTCCCCTCTCGTTCATCTCATCATTGCCCCGAATATAGGAATGTCCCGTATGTTTACCGGTTAAAAGTACGCAGCGTGAGGGAGCACAGACAGGGCTCCCTGAGTAATGGTCGGTAAACTTCATGCCCTGGACAGCCAGTTTATCAATATTCGGAGTCCTGATTTTTTCCTGACCATAACACCCCAGCTCTCCGTAACCCAGGTCATCGGCAAGGATGAAGATAACATTGGGCCTCTGGCCGGTCTTCTTGCAAAATTCAAACTGTGGCAGGGAAAGGGCAACCGCTCCAAGGCCTGCAGTTTTCAAAAAAGTTCGACGAGTGAAGTTTGAATTCATCCTCTTTCTCCTTAAAACTTTATTTCAACGCTCAGATCTCTATCCGGAGGCAGGGATCTTAGTCCTTTAAGCGTTTTTATCTTTTCTGTTCCCGGCTCGCCGACTTTAATGGTATAAGTCCCGGGCTTGAACACCTTTGGCCGGAATAAATTGCCCTTGATGCGCAAGGTGTAGACAATCTTTTCGGTCTGCTCATCGATAACCTGTACTACCGGATTTATTATCCCTGATACCTTGACGGTCGGAAGATATTCCACAGCTTTTTTTCCGTAATTATCTTCCATGAGGATCGTCCTGGGCCAGCCTGGATACTGTCCTCCTGTTTTTGGGTCGAGCGGGTCTGCATAGCGGGGCCAGCATTCCATTGTGATTGTGCGCTTTTCCTTGTTAAAGCGGACAATGCCGTAACCGGGTATCCTGTCATGGAGTGCTGCCGGTTCCCTGCCTGACGGCTTACCAGGGTTAGCTGCTGCCCATACGGTGATGTGGTTGCCCAGCCCATCCAGAAATTCGCCTGTGTATTCAGGCATTCCTTCTTTTCGATTCCTGCCAGGGACAAGCGGAAGCCAAACTCTCGGGTAAAAATTGGCAATTGAGGGCACACAGAATGACCAGCCTGCATCGTTCCAGTTTTCGATGCCGTAATGGAGGATAGTCGCTAAATGCTGGTCGCCAGAAATATGCACAGCAAATCCTTTCCGAAGTGTTCGCAGTGCCTTGTTTCTTCCTGTCTGAGGCCAGCCATTAGAGTCATAATCAGCCACAAGCCTCTTCAGATCAGCACCGTGAAGGCTTGCCACATTGGCAAACACGGTCTGCGATAGGGCTGCTTTCATATCTGTCTGTTTCCAGTCAGCCGCCCAATCCTCGAGAAATTTGATCTGCCGGTCGCCTAAAAGCCGGGCTCCGGGAATGTCGGCAGAGCGGGGATCAAAATTTGGATCAACCACATGGTCCGGTCTTCCGCTTTTTGTCCTGGGAGCAAGCCCTGCCGGCCCTGATTTAAATTTCCGGTCCTCAATAACGGCAAAGCTGATCCGTCCGTAGTTCATGTCACAAAAATAGACTCCGATTCCCTGTTCAATAGGTGCCGGATCATGAGGATCTGGCAAGTGGCTGGTCTGGGTCCGCTGGACCATATTCACCCAGTCAGAAGGCATGACATAGCCCCCACGATTATCTCTATCTATCTTCCGTCCACCTGCTCCCCAGATGTTTCCTTGATAGACATCGTGGTCATCGGGAATTGTCACACAGGGACGGTCTTTCGCCAGGTCACGGAAAGCCCAGCACCAGAGGTACCATTTGTAGAGATAATCGAGACGGGCCTTTTCCACAGGAGATTTCTGGGCTCTGGTTGGACTGGCACCTTCGTAGACCTGGTCACCGGAAAAGAACAGCACATCCGGATCGTGTTTGGCCACCTTTTCTGTAAGATCCTTATGGGGAAACCAGACATGAGTTGCCCAGGAAAAAT
>JAGLWV010000064.1 GCA_023133225.1 Candidatus Aminicenantota bacterium
AAATGCGACACAGTCTGAATGACAATTAAATGTCATTGCAAGCGACTGAAAGGAGCACAACCTATAAGGGGATATTTCCGTGCTTTTTAGGAGGATTTTTGTCTCTCTTGTTTTCCAGCATCTGCAGGGCAGCAATAAGCTTCTGTCGTGTCAATTTAGGCTCGATGACTTCATCAATGTACCCTTTCTCACAGGCAATGTAAGGATTGGCATACTTCTGCCGGAACTCATCAACTTTTGACTCTTTCTGCTTCGCCAAATTTTTCTTGTCCAACTCATGCTTATAAACAATTTCAACAGCACCTTCCGCCCCCATGACAGCGATTTCGGCGGTGGGATAGGCATAATTTATATCCGCTCTGATATGCTTTGAAGCCATAACACAATAGGCTCCTCCGTAAGCCTTCCGGGTAACAACAGTTACCTTGGGAACGGTGGCCTCGGCAAAGGCATACAGGAGTTTTGCTCCGTGACGGATTATCCCGCCATGTTCCTGGGCAACTCCAGGGAGAAATCCAGGGACATCTTCGAAAGTAATAAGAGGTATATTGAAGGCGTCACAGAAACGGATAAACCGGGCTGCTTTATCAGAAGCATTTATATCCAAAGCTCCAGCCAGGAAATCCGGTTGATTGGCCACGATGGATACGGGTCTTCCTCCCAGACGGCCAAAACCGATCACGATGTTTTTGGCATAATCAGCCTGAATTTCGAAGAAATAACGGTCATCCAGAACCTCTTTTATGACTTCCCTTATATCATAAGGCTGATTGGGATCATCGGGAACCATAGAATTGAGCTTCTCGCTTTTCCTGTCTGAAGGGTCAGACGTTTCCTTAAGAGGTGGGTCTTCCATGTTGTTATCAGGAATAAAGGAGAGAAGCTCGCGGATCAAGGCCATTGTATGCTCCTCATCCTCCGCCGCAAAATGAGCAACACCGCTTACGGCATTATGGGTTTCTGCACCACCTAACTCTTCCATGGAGACAACTTCATGGGTGACAGCTTTAATCACATCCGGGCCTGTTATGAACATTCGACTGATATCTTTTGTCATGATGATAAAATCGGTGATGGCAGGTGAATACACGGCACCTCCCGCACAAGGTCCCATGATAGCTGAAATCTGGGGAATCACTCCCGACGCAAGAACATTTCTCAAAAATATATCGGCATACCCGGCTAAACTCTCAACTCCCTCTTGAATTCGAGCGCCTCCGGAATCGTTGAGGCCGATCAAGGGAACGCCTCCTTTCATGGCTAAATCCATGATCTTAACGATCTTTGCTGCGTTTGCTCCACTCAAGGAACCTCCGAACACGGTAAAATCCTGAGCAAAAATAAAAACCGTGCGGCCATCGATCGTGCCATAGCCCGTAACAACTCCATCCCCGCGAATCCGGTTTTTTTCCATCCCGAAATCATGGCTCTGATGCAGGACAAGTTTATCCATTTCCTGGAAAGAACTCTCATCCAGAAGGAGATTCACCCTCTCCCTGGCTGTCAGTTTGCCAGCCTTATGCTGTCTTTCTATTCTTGCTTCGCCTCCGCCCAATTCAGCCGATTTTGTTTTTTGTTTGAGCTCATCAATTTTCTTTTCGAAAGTCATTTTTTTATTCCTACCGGTTATTTACCGCTTGACCTTACTCCAATCCTTTAGAAATTGTTCCATCCCGATATCGGTTAAAGGATGCTTCACCATTTTATCCAGTACAACAAAAGGTATGGTAGCGATGTCCGCCCCGACAAGAGCGGCATCCACAACATGGAGCGGATGCCTGATGCTCGCCACAATCACCTCTGTCTCCAGGCCGTAGTTGCTGAATATGGCTATTATTTTATCGACCAAATCCATCCCCTCATGGGAAATATCATCAAGCCGGCCGATAAAAGGGCTAACGTACCTAGCTCCTGCCTTAGCGGCTAAAAGAGCCTGGGTAGGAGAGAATATCAAAGTGGTGTTGACCTGGATTCCCTCTCCGGATAAAACTTTTATCGCTTTAAGTCCCTCCACACAGATCGGTATCTTCAATACGATATTATCGGCTAATTTAGCCAGTTCTCTTCCTTCCTCGATGATATCTTTTGATTTGGTAGAAACACATTCCACGTTCACAGGGCCGGAAATGACTCTGCAGATCTTCTTGATCAACTCCTCAAACTTCTGGTCTTCCTTAGAAAGCAGAGTCGGGTTGGTTGTAACCCCGTCGACTATTCCCCAACTTGCTGCCTCTTTGATCTGCTTTAAATTTGCTGTATCCAAGAAAATTTTCATATGAACCTCCAAAAATTCCTAATTTTTTATTGTTTTATTTTCATGACAGTATTAGAAAGTGTGCCTATCCCTTCGATCTGGACATCCACCCTGTCACCGGGAAACATGGGGCCTACTCCTGACGGAGTTCCCGTGGTGATGATGTCCCCAGGGACAAGAGTCATTATCCTGGAGATGAATCTCACCAAAAAAGGAATAGGAAAGATTAAATTATTCGTGTTGGAGGACTGTTTCAATTTCCCATTCAAGAATGTCTTAAGTCTAAGCCGGGAGGGATCGACATCGGTTGTTATACAAGGGCCCACGGCGGCAAATGTATCAAAAGATTTAGCCCGCGTGAACTGACCGTCTTTCGATTGAAGGTCTCGCGCAGTAACATCATTAAAACAGCAGTAGCCCAAAATATAATCATCTACATTGACACTATCACTGAGAAGATGCGCCTCTTTCCTGATTATGAGAGCTAATTCCCCCTCATAATCAATTCTCTTCGCCATTTTTGGGAAGATGATAATATCATTGGGGCCCACCACCGCCGAGGGAGGCATCAGGAAAATCAAAGGTTCTTCCGGCAGGGACCTTCCCATTTCCACGGCGTGTTTTTTATAGTTCGCTCCTACGGCAACAATTTTGGAAGGTATTACAGGCGGAAGAAGGATCACTTCGCTTATGGGAATTCCTTCCTTTTTAGTTTTTATTCGCCTAAATACAGAGCCCTCAATCTCATGAAGAGTATCCTCTTCTAATACTCCACAATACGTCTTGTTCCTGTGTTTATAACGATAAATTTTCATAAAAATTAATCCTTTATGATCTCAGACACACTCTTAGACTTTGGGCTTTCATTCCCGGATTCGTCCAGAGCAGTAATAGCATAATAATATCTCTTATTCTTTTCAACCGTTGAATCATTATAAGCATTTTCCAGGATGGTTTCGGGAGTCAATAAAACATATTCGGCTTCGCCTTCAACCTTGCGCCACACCCTGTATCCTGCCAGATCTTCATCCTGATTCGCACTCCAGCTTATTGAGATAAAATTCTCTGCAGCAACGGATACCAAACCTAATGGAGGAGCAGGAGCAAAAGTGTCTTCGATCAGAATTTCTATGACCTCAGAATCGCCGCTTTCCAGGAAAGGAGGCGAATCTGCTGCCGTCGTTCTGATATAATACCGGTAAACACTTCCGATGCTGAAATCCTTATCGTCATATTTCCTCTCTTTTACCGGCTGAGAGTTCAGGCGTTGAAGCAGGCCGTCTTCATCTGCGCGGTAAATGTTATATCCTTTAAAACGAGATGGAGAGGATTGGTCAATGTTCTTCTCTGGAGGGTCCCATCTGATCTCGATCCTGTCTCTAAAAACAGTCAGGTTAACTCCTTGAGGGGGAAGGGATAGAGTTTTTGGCTCCAGGGAAGACAAATCTGAAAATCCATACCTGTTTTTCTTCTTTTCCCTTGCCCTGATCCCAAAGGTCAATTTTTTTTGAGTGAGGTCTTCCATGGATAATTCATGACTATAAATAAACCGGACTGAACCATCCTCTTTTTGAATCTGGAGCTTTGAGAATTCTTCTGTGTTTATTGTCTTAGTAAGCGCGGCTCTTTTCTCAAAATCTTTCCACCCCGAAAACTCTTCCCCTTCTCTGGCAATCAAAATCTCGACCTGGACAATCCCGGACAAGGGGTGCCCATCGATATAAGCTACAGGATTTTCCCATTCGAGAACGACCTTATCCCCCCTCTGTCTCAGTTCGAAGACTTCAATTTTCTGAGGAATCTTTTTTACAGGAGGCAAAAGGGGACCTTTTTTTCCACAGAAATCAAAGAAGATCACAAGAAACAAGGGAATGAAAAAAAGCGAAAATCTCTTCATTAAAGGATGAAGCGGCTCAGATCCTGATCTTCGACAATATCCTTAAGCTGTTTATGGACGTATTTCCTGTCGATTGAAATTTTCTTCTTTTTTAAAGTCGGAGCTTCAAAAGATATGTCTTCCATGACTTTCTCCATGACAGTGTGAAGCCTTCGAGCTCCTATATTTTCAGAATCATCATTGACCTTTTCTGCAATATCAGCGATCTCATCGATAGCATCCTCTGTAAAATCAATGTGAATTCCTTCTGTCTCTAAAAGAGCTTTATACTGCCTGATGAGAGCATTCTCAGGTTCGGTCAGTATCTTGATGAAATCTTTTTTATCCAGGGACGTCAGCTCAACCCTGATCGGAAACCTTCCCTGGAGTTCGGGAATGAGATCCGATGGTCTGGTAACATGGAAAGCTCCGGCTCCGATAAAAAGAATATGATCCGTTCGCACCAGTCCAAAACGGGTATTGACTGTGGTACCCTCGATTATGGGAAGCAAATCCCTTTGAACGCCTTCCCGGCTGACCTCGGGACCGTGGCCTGTTTCCCGGCCGGCAACTTTATCCACCTCATCCAAAAAGATGATCCCGGAATGCTCCACTCTCTCAACAGCCAGGCGAGCGATCTGGTCCATATCGACCAATCTTTTCTGTTCATCCTCTAATAAATATTCCTGAGCTTCTTTTATTTTAACCTTTCGTCTTTTAGGTTTTCCGCCTAATAATCCAGGCATGATCTCCTGAATCTGAATACCTATGTCTTCCATACCTGAGTTAGAAAAAATCTCGAGGGGAGACGACATCTTCTCCTTGATCTCGATTTCTATCATTCTCTCATCCAGCAGCCCATTCCTGAGTTTCTTTCTAAATTTTTCCCTGGTCTCCTGAAATTTTAACTGGTCGTTTTCATCAACAGTGTCTATACTTCTCCTTATCGGAGGGAGGAGGATATCCAGTATCTTCTCCTCAACATTTTTAGTGGCTTTCTCTTTGATTTCCTCAAACTTTTCCGACTTTAACAGATCAACGGAAATCCGCACCAGATCTCTTATCATGGACTCCACATCCCTGCCGACATAACCGACTTCAGTAAACTTGCTGGCTTCTATTTTCAGAAAAGGAGAATACGTCAATTTAGCCAGCCTGCGGGATATCTCGGTCTTGCCAACGCCCGTGGGCCCGATCATCAAAATATTTTTGGGCGCGATCTCATCGCCAAGCTCTGGCGGAAGCTTTCTCCTCCGGTACCTGTTCCTTAAAGCTATGGCCACCGCCCTTTTGGCAGCTTGCTGGCCAATGATGAATTTGTCCAGCTCGGATACAATCTCCTGAGGGGTGAGTTCTTTTTCCATGGATTTTAAGGCCAGGTTCTCTAAACTCTGAGGAAGCGCTATTGCCATTTAAAGTTCCTCGACTGTAATGTGATTATTGGTGTAAACACAGATACCTGCGCTTATTTTCATGGCTTCCACAGCAATTTTTTTGGCGGATAAGTCGGTATAATGAATTAAAGCCCGGGCAGCAGCCAGCGCAAATTGTCCTCCTGAACCGATAGCAATGATTCCATCATCAGGCTCGACAACATCACCCGTCCCTGAAATCAGAAAAGATTTCTCCTCATCGGCTACGATCAAGAGAGCCTCCAGCCTGCGGAGCGCCCTATCCAGCCGCCACTCCTTTGCCAGCTCGATCGCTGCGCGGGAAAGATTTCCATGATACTCTTCCAGCTTCGCCTCGAACCTGGAAAAAAGGGCAAAAGCATCGGAAGTGGCTCCGGCAAACCCTGCCAAAACCTTCCCTTTGTAAAGAGTCCTGATCTTATTGGCTTTCTGCTTCAATACGGTCTGGTCAAGGGTAACCTGGCCGTCTCCAGCCACGGCGAGTTTGCCTTTGTGGCGAACACAAATTATCGTTGTTGAATGAACCATGAGATTGTTTCTCTGTTCCTATAATAATGAATATATACAAGAATTTCAATCAACATCGTTAGTAAAAATGGGACATAAAAAGGGGACAGACCCCTTTTTTGCAAAAAAAAGGGGTCTGTCCCTTTTTTACCTGTCTTACTGTCCCCTTTTTTCACTGTCCCCTTTTTACTGCCCCCTTTTTACTGCCCCCTTTTTACTTTTTCCTTTTTTCTAGTCTGATGGACTTTCTTTTGATAAGCTGGGAGGTGAATGCTACAATTTTTCAGGTGAAATAATGCTGCTTATGTTATACGGACTCATCATGAAACTGATCATGACACTAGTAGTCCTCTTCCTGTTTATATCTGCCTTCAAAAAGGCCGGAGCCAACGGAAAGCTCATTCTTTCAACCATTGTAACGCTATTATTTCTTACGCCTTACATCACTCAAAATTCTGTGCTGGGATGGATATGTTATGGAGGAAAGGTGATCTTCGGCATAGGATGTTATCTTTATATTAGATTACCTAAGTAACCTGAATTATTCATAAAAACTTCCGCCACCTTCATTTATCTTCAATAATATTAACATTATAGCCCGGTTTTCAGTAAAATAAAGACTTTAAATGGGGTTTAAATGGGGACGTTCCCTAAAGTGACACCCTTCTATTAAAGACATATACACTCCCTAATAAAAATAAAATAATTGCAAAATTCTTCATCTTCTTACGTCTATTAAAGTAGATTGAAGGAGAGGAGAGATTATTATGTCTAGAAAGCCAAGATATCTGGTCGACATGGGATACTATCATATATTGACAAGAGGGAACAACCGAAAAAAAATATTTCTTTGTAAAGAAGACTATAAGCATTTCTTAGAAACTCTAATGACTTATTTAAGAAAATATCAAATCATTGTTTTTCATTATTGCCTTATGCCTAACCACCTCCATTTAATCATTCAAGCACAAGAAGCTAAAGACCTGCCCAAATTTATGCAAGGAGTTCTTCAAGTCTACGCTAGTTATTTTCGTAAGAAATACGGCGCAGTTGGATTTATTTTTCAAAACCGATATAAAAGTTACTTAATTGAAAAGGAAAGTTATCTTTTAGAATGTGCCCGGTATATCGAAAGAAATCCATTAAGAGCAAAAATAACAAATGACCTTTACAAATATCCTTGGAATAGCTTCTCTTTCTATGCAGAAGGAAATGAAAATGGCATAATCAAAGTTGCAAATCCCTATTATCTGATTCTTTCTGAAACAAAAAAAGAACGTCAAATCAGATTTCGGGAATATATACTAGAAGAAAGACCTTACGATAAAATTGTGGATCACTTTTTCAAAATACAATAGGGTGGCACCATGGGGAACGTCCCCATGCTCCTC
>JAGLWV010000065.1 GCA_023133225.1 Candidatus Aminicenantota bacterium
AGCTGTTGAAGGATTACTGGTCGGTAGTAGCTGATGGAAAACTGCCTGAGGGGATCCGGGATGTCTGTTTGTGTTGCGAGCATTTTGTTCCGGTCGGAGCCGATATTGTCATACCTCTAGCAGGCGAGCGGAATACAGGGAAAGAATGCAAATTGTTTGCGAATACCGAAAAGGGAGCTGAGCTGCTGAAAGAGATGGATGGGAAGATACAGGAATCCGAACTGGAGACAAAAGGCACGGAGACTATCCGGCAGTTGCGGCAGAAAAACGAAGAAAAGATGCTGACTGATCTGGAAAAAAAGTTGTCGGGATTAGATGGGCTGGTGGAAATGTTCAGTACATGCATTGGCTGTCACGGATGTCGGTCGGTCTGCCCGATATGTTACTGCCGCTTATGTGAATTTGATTCTTCCTGCAGCGAATACGAGGCGGAAAAATTTGAAACCGAGCTGCGCAAGAGGGGAGGTGTAAGAACACCTCCGGGCTCCATAGCCTTCCAGATAGGCCGGATAATCCATATAGGCCTTTCTTGTGTGAGCTGCGGGATGTGCAGTGACGTGTGTCCCGTCGATATTCCAGTTGCGAGTATTTTCAAGAAAACGGGAAAGGCGATCCAGGATGTGTTCAAATACATGCCAGGAAAGGACGTTGAGGATAAAATCCCTGTTACGACATTTGAAGAAGAAGAATTGACAAGTGTAGAGGATTAGAAGAATTAAGGATTAGAACATGGATTAGGGATGAGCTTCTTCCTTAATCCTTAATCCTTGGATTACATTCTCTCGATCACATCATGGACCGTATGGTCTGATTTAAAAATCTTAATTCTTAAAGGCATGTTTCCGGGCAGCGAATGGGTGGCACAGGCCAGACAGGGATCGTAAGCACGGAATGCCATTTCCACCATGTTGAGCAGCCCGTCATTCACCTGGAAGTTTTTGATGATCCCCTTGGCAGCCTTCTCAATGCTCATGGCTATAGGTGCGGAGTTGTGAACTGTAGCAACGAGTAAATTGGCTTTTTTCATTATGCCTTGTTCATCTGTAGCATAGTCGTGTATCAGTACTCCTCGCGGAGCTTCCACGATGCCGATGCCCTCGTTGGGAATGGAATCGGGAATAGTACGAATGTCAGGATTAAGGATATCGTCATCATTGATCAGTTCTTGCAGGCGCTCGGCCGCATACAGGAGTTCAATGACCCTGGCCCAGTGAAAGGCCAGAGTGTGATGCACGGGCTTGCCGCCCAGTGTTTCGTACATGAACTCATATTCTTTCTGGGCCAGAGGTGTGGCCAGGCCGTCGGAGGCGTTAAGCCGGGCCAGGGGTGCCACACGGTAGACACCGCTGTCTTGGCCGTCGACAAATCCTTTCCAGCCCACATTCTTAAGGAACGGGAATTTGATGTAGCTCCATTTTTCCACATGCTCGCTGATGTGTTTTTTATAGTCCCGGCCGTCGAATTTGACAAATTCCTTTCCTTCAGGGTTGACGACGCGGATTTTACCGTCATAGAAATTTACGTGATTGTTTTCATCCACAAGTCCCATGTAGTAAGTTTTATGTGTGTAGGGATCGGAAGTAATGAGCTTTACGTATTCTTCGTTCTTTAACACGATGTCCTTGAATAACTGAACTGTAAACTGACCGAATTCCACTGCCTCGTCGGTATACTGCTTGAATTTTTCCAGGTCTTCCTCTGCGATTCCTTTGGATACGCCGCCGGGCAGCCCGCTGACAGGGTGGATCACGCGTCCGCCCAGTGCTGTGATGATCTCGCGGCACTGCTTGCGGTTTTTTATGACGACTTTGCCTGCCTCCAGGCCGACTTTATCTATAACGCCCAGGATGTTGCGTTCGGATTTAGGGGCGTCGGGGCCCACGACAAAATCGGGTCCCCCAAGAAAGTAAAAATGGATAGCATGGTCTTCGATCATAAATGCCGAATACATCAGCTCGCGAATTTTTTTCGCCGGAAGAGGTGGATTAACATTATAGAGGTCATCAAGGGCTTTTTGCGATGCCATATGATGCGCGGTCGGGCATACACCGCAAATTTTAGGCGTGATACGTGGCATCT
Organism: Candidatus Aminicenantota bacterium; assembly: GCA_023133225.1. Lineage (GTDB taxonomy): Bacteria > Acidobacteriota > Aminicenantia > Aminicenantales > Aminicenantaceae > JAGLWV01. Next base: position 2,080 of record JAGLWV010000065.1, read on the forward strand.
CTTCAGCTGGCCTGCCTTCGGAAAACTTTTCAAATCCGCGCAGTTCCGGCACTTGTAAAAATGCCCGCTCGACATTGCCCTCGTTGTCTAGAAAGATCTCTATATTGCCGTGTCCTTCCAATCTGGTAATCGGTCTGATTGAGATATGTTTATCTGGCATTATTTTCCTCCAAAAAATATGATATTTTCTTTAAAATTCTCGAGTGTCATTGCTCTTTAGCTGTGTCTATTCTATTCTTTTGTGGAACAGTATAGAGCTGGGTAATCCGTACATATAGAGAGGACCTATCAGGTCAGGCAATGTTGCAAGCACTTCCGCTATTTCTTCCTCTTTATCGGACTTGATGATAGAAGCAAGTACGCTCAGCATCCGCAGTCCCTGATCTTTGACGTTGTTCGACGGGCCGTAACAGCCGCGGCATGGCATGTTGGCGTTGATGCAGCGCTCGCCGCAGCCGCCTCTTGTAGCCGGACCCATACAGATGATGCCCGCCTCAAGAAAACACTTCCCATCATCAAGTTTATCGTATTGATGGGGCCGGGTGAATTTTTCAATCTCCACTTTATCCGGTTTGGTTTCTTTTCGGGGACAGGTGTCGCACATGGATTTATTCGGGCTAAGCACGGTGCCCTTTTCCGGCAGTTTGCCTTCCAGGATAGCAGTGAACGCGTCCTTTATGGTGTCGGGAGAGGGGGCGCAGCCGGGGATGTAGTAATCTACGGGGATGATCTGATCAAGGGGATAGACGGAATTGAAGAATTCAGGCAGTTTAAGGTTGTATTTGCCGTCCACCAAAATCTCAGTCTGGGGCACGGTGTTTTCCGGGTTGTCATTGGATTCCATCTCTTTATAGACCCGGGTGAAAACTTCTTCGCGGTTCGTCATGTTTGCGAGACCCGGAATACCGCCCATGATGGCGCAGCTTCCGAATGCGAAGACAAGCTGGGATTTTCTCCGCAGCAGCTTGGCTATCTCTTCCTGCTCGGAGAGACGAATGGCACCGTTGATAAAGGAGGCCAGAAGTTCTCCGTCTTCCAGGTTTTCCACGTCTTCGTACTTAAAATCCATGGCGACCGGCCAGAATACGATATCTACCGCGGCCACCACATCGAGGAGGGTTTCATTTAAATCCACGATGGCTTCTTCACAGCCCCCGCAGCTTGAACACCAGTATATTCCGATTTTGGGTTTATCGCTCATTGTTTATACCTCCCCACCTTGACGGGTGTCAATGACTTTGTCCCAGTTCAATGGCCCCAACTGTGTAATCCGGTCGTTCATCTCATCCATGACTCGCGCGAATTTTTCGCCTTCGGATGCTGAGACCCAGTCGAGATAAAGCCGATCCTGTTCGATATTGAATTGATCCAGCAGGGGTTTGAGCATGCTGTACCTTTTTAGAGTATTATAGTTGCCCTCTATATAATGGCAGTCTCCCGGATGGCAGCCCAGGACCATGACTCCGTCGGCGCCTCCCCGAAAAGCTTCCATGATGAATTCCGGATCGACGCGTCCCGAACACATGACTCGTATCAGATTTACATTGGGCGTGTACTTCAGCTTCATGCTTCCCGCAATGTCAGCACCGACGTAAGAGCACCAGTTGCAGACAAATGCAACTATCTTGGGTTCAAACCCTGTTTCTGTCATAGCAATCCTCCTAATTCAGCTAAAATAGTATTATCTTCAAAATGTCGAGCGGTTATGGCGTTTGATGGACACGCGACTACGCAGGTCCCGCAGCCTCTGCAAAGGATCTCGTTGATAATAGAGATGCCTTTTTCACTGTCAAAACCGATCGCTTTATACGGACAAAGAGAAATACAGGTCTTGCAGCCTGAACATTCTTCTTCGTTGATGGTCGAGATCAGCGTCTCCACTAGGAGTTTCTCCCCAGGCTTGAGTTTGGAGGAGATCTTTCCGGCGGCGGCAGAGCCGTCGATGATGGAATTGGTGATGTCTTTGGGATAGTTGGCGCTTCCGATGATAAACACTCCCTCTATAGGCGTGGCGATGGAATCGATTTTATTATGATTGGGCATTATGAATCCATCCTTATCCCGGTCCAGCAGCAGCATCTCGATGAATTTTTCTGCCTTCTTGTTCGGGACCATTGCGGTGGCCAGAACGACCATATCAGCCGGCAGTGTCTCCTCGGGAAGCATGACCTGGGCTTTGCCGTCGGCGGCGGTGATGGAGATATCGTTGGTGTTAGGGACCTTGATAAAACGAACGCCTTCATCATACAGCTTCTCATACATCTCTTCCATGCCCGTGGAGCCGATGGTCATGTCGCGATACACGTGTGTGATCTGGATGCCTTCTGCCATTTTTTCTTCCAGGATCTGAGTGCTCATTTTCAGCAGCACCGAGCAACAGACGTTCGAGCAGTAATTGTTGTAACGCTTGTCGCGGCTGCCTACACAGTGGACCAAAACTAAAGATTTTGGCGGGGTGCCGTCACGTTTGACCAGCTTGCCGGCGGTGGGGCCGGTATTGGAAATCAGGCGCTCAAACTGGAGCGCTGTATAGACCTCGGTGCCGGGGGAGAAATTCAAGTTGGGGATGAGGGTGGGATCGAAGGATTCAAATCCCGTGGCCAGAACGATTGCCCCCACCGACAGTTCGGTTTTTTCATCCTCGTCATCATAGTTTATGGCATCGAAAAGACAGGCATCTTGACATTTTGTACAGTCCTGGTCCTTGAACCGCAGGCAGTTCTCTTTGTCAATAACCGGAATATAAGGTGTAGCGCCGATGACCTGAAAATGGATGGCCTTACGGTTGCCAAGGAAATCATCGTGTTCATTGGGGACCTCGACCGGACAGGGCTCTAAACATTCATTGCAGCCGATACATTTGTCAGGGATGACATATTTGGCTTTTTTGTTGATAGTGGCATTAAAATTCCCGAAAAATCCTACTACTTCCTCGACATCGCTGTAGTTAAGGAGTTCGATGTTGGGATTCTCCATTACCTCCTGCAGTTTGGGTAAGATCATACATGAGCAGCATTCCAGGGAGGGGAAAGAGTTTTCGTATTTAGTGGCTTGACCTCCCAGGCTGGGATTGGTCTCAACTAGATATACTTTACGTTCCTCCGAAGCCAGATTGAGGGCGGCATCGCAGCCAGCCAATCCGCCGCCAACGACTAGAACATCCGCCACCGCATCGATCTCTTTCTTTTCGAATGCATCATGGTAATGGACGCGATTGTAGGCTGCCTTCAAAAGCGACATGGCTTTGGCTGTAGCCTTCTCCTTATCGTCCGTCACCCAGGCGACATGTTCCCGGATATTGACAAGCTGCAAAAAATATGGATTTATTCCAGCCTTTTCCAGAACCTCCATAAAAGTTTTTTCATGCTGTTTTACGGAACACGCTCCGATGATGACCTTAGTGAGATCGTTTTTTTTGATGCTGTCGGCGATCTCATTTTTTCCTTCTGGAGAACAGTACAAGTTGGTTATTTCTACAGTTACAGCATCTGGCAGCTTCTCTAGTTCGTCTTTGATCTTTTGGACATCGACCGTGCCAGAAATATTCTTACTGCACTCGCATAGAAATAATCCTACGCGTTCTTTCTCATTCATGTCTTTCCTCCTGCATCGTTTTGGATTTTTTTAAATAAATAATTGCGGATTTCCGCGAGTTTAGGATTCAGTTCATCGGAAAAAGACTCAGATATAGTCTGGTTGTCGGAAACATTGATGCCAAAAAAGTACGCGTTTTCCGGCATGCTTTTGTAAAGTTTTTTCCCGATGTTAAAGATTATGGGAATTGTAATCCCGTGTGAATAGGAAGGATTCTGTCGGTATTCCAGGTCGTCCAATGTGAACTGAACGACTTCCCCGACGGGGATTTCCGAATTTCGGAACGAATCGATGATATAGATGAGCCGCCGGCCGAGAACAAGGTCCAGGAGATCAAGAGAAAGATGGGTTACGGACATGTGAGGAAAATCGAGCTTTTGACCGATTTGTTCCGCCAGATAAGGGCCTACACCGTCGTCTGAGAGTAGATTGTTACCAATCCCAATAATGATAGTTCCGTTCCTCTTCATGTTTTGTGTGTAGGAATAATTATTTAAATTTTTACAGGTTTTCATTGAGGATATTTTAAATAATGAATTATTTATATATCATAATAATTAGATATATCAGAAAAAAAATTATTGCTTAAGAAGTTGTAATAATTTAGCAGCACGCTTATCTATCACTCTATAACATACTTTTGTTCCCGTTTTGCTTCCATCAATTATTCCTTTGTTCTTTAATATCTGGAGGTGCTGAGAAATTGTAGGTTGGGGGATGCCTAATATTTTCTGTATTGAATTAACGCTACATCCTTCTGTCGGGGGTTTTAATAATAGCAACTCTATTATTTTCAAACGCATAGGGTGAGCGACTGCTTTCAAGAGCTCACTTTCATCCTTGTATTTATATTTCATTTATGGAAAGAATCCTTATTTGACAGAATATAATAATATTGTGAAACTTTTGTGCCTTATATGCATTATTTTCTTTAGTCGTTTATTTAAATATATAAATAATACAATGTCAAGAAAAAAATAGTAAGTTCTCAATAATGGGGGGTAGCGGGAATCAATAGCTACCGTCATTCCCGCGGAAGCGGGAATCCAGAAATATGAAAAAGTTTTACGTTTATATCCTTTGCAGTAAACGAAATGGATGGTTTTGTTTGTGAATCTAAAAAAGAGACCCAGGATATGATGCAAAAATTTAAAAAAATGATGGTTTTGAAGGAGAATTTATGGGCGCTTTCTTGAGTTAGGGGAGCATAATGTAATGTGAGAATCAACGAATGAAAAGCTATCAAAAATCTTTACTAAAGAATGAGTTTTTATATAATAGTATCAGAGGGAGATATAACCTTGAGAAAGAAAGATGAAGTCACAAAAGAACTATTAGAAAATATCCTGGCCAGCATGGAAGGGGGAATCTTTACTATAGATAAAAATGCCAGGATCACAACATTTAATCGTGCTGCTGAGGAAATTACCGGGTTCAAAAAAGAGGAAGTACTGAATAAGGAATGTTGTGATATTCTTAAGAGTGATCTCTGTAATGAAGCATGTCCCTTAAAAGAAATCTTGGAAACCGGGAAAACGATTTTCAATTATGAGATTATGATTACCAGTAAAACGGGGAATAAAATTCCTGTAAACATAACGACTTCACCATTACGGTCCAGCAATAATGAGATAATCGGCGCTGTAGAAAACTTCAGGGATTTGACCAAACATAAGGGATTATGGGCGAGGTTGCACCAGGAAAGAAACAGGGCACAGCAGTATCTCAATATAGCGGGAGTTATAATCGTAGCTATTAATGACAAGGGAGTCGTCACCCTTATCAACAAAAAGGGGTGCGATGTGTTGGGTTACAAAGAAGAAGACATTATTGGCAAAAACTGGTTTGATTTATGTGTTCCGGAAAGAGCGAGGAAAGAAAGAAAAGAGACTTTTAAAAAAGTGATGGCTGGAAAAAAAGAGGAAGTCGAAGATTATGAAAACTCAATTGTGACCATATCTGGCGAGGAAAGGATTATCTCATGGCACAATACTACACTCAGAGATGAAAAGGGGCATATCATTGGCACTCTGAGTTCAGGAGGAGACATCACCAAGCGAAAGCAAACGGAGGTAGAATTGATCAGGTCAGAAAAATTAGCCTCCCTGGGCCAGTTAGCTGCCAGCGTTGCTCACGAAGTGAATAATCCATTAGCCGGTATTCTGATCTATACAACACTTCTTCTTAAGAAGCATAAAGAAAAAAAACTTCAGGTGGAAGAGACGGGGAATCAGCTTTTAAAGATGAAAAAAGAACTGGAGAGAACATCCCGGATAATCAGGAATCTTCTCGATTTCTCACGTCAATCAGACCCAACCATAAGACAAATAGACCTAAACAAAGTCGTAGAAGCGGCTTTGTTACTGGTCAGACATCAAATAAGCCTTGAAAATATAAGGCTTGAAATGAAATTAGGAGAGAAACTTCCCCTTGTTCGTGCGGACTTTGACCAGATCCAGCAGGTATTGATGAACATCATCCTGAATGCGACTCAGGCGATGCCTGAGGGCGGCACATTAACAATTGCCACATCGGTTGCAAAAGGCGTTAAAATCGGTAAATCATCCAAAAAGACCGTTAGAATTGATATCAAAGATACAGGAGTTGGCATTGATGAAGAAAACCTGAGTAGACTCTTCACGCCTTTTTTCACGACTAAAGAAAAAGGCAAAGGTGTAGGACTTGGACTCCCAGTTGTTCATGGGATAATTGAAAGGCATAAAGGAAAGATAGAAGTAGCAAGTGAGGCCAACGTGGGGACAACATTTACGATATACCTGGAGGTTATGGATGGGGAAAAAGATAAGAATACTCGTTGTGGATGATGAAAGAATAGTCAGAGAATCACTCCGTGACTGGCTGGAAAATGTCGGTTATAAAGTGGTAATTGCCGGATCTGGAGAAGAAGCACTCCGTATAATCAAGCAGAAGAAAATTAAAATAATGCTTGCTGACCTTATCATGCCGGGCATAGACGGTATCGAACTGATGAAAGAGGCAAAAAAAATAGTACCTACAATCGCTACGGTCATTATAACGGCGTACGGCTCAGTTCAAACAGCCATATCCGCCATAAGAGAAGGAGCTCACGATTACATCGAAAAACCGTTCTGCCCGGAGAAGGTTGAGCTTCTCATAAATAATTTGGTGGAACACCAGCATCTGATCGAGGAAAATATCTCTTTACGGCGGAAGATTGAGGATAGATACAACTTCGAGGGTATCATCGCTAAAAGCCCTAAGATGTTAAAGATATTTGAACTCATTAAAATGGTAGCTCCAACAAGTGCTACGATATTAATTATTGGAAAAACCGGTACGGGCAAGGAAGTTATTGCCCGGGCTATCCATCATCAAAGCCCGCGTCGAAACAAACCCTTCATTGCCACAAGCTGCGCAGCCCTTCCAGAAAGCCTGCTGGAAAGTGAAATTTTCGGTCATGAAAAAGGGTCCTTTACAGGTGCGGTGGAAAGAAAGAAAGGCAAGTTCGAAGCTGGAGATCAAGGAACTTTATTTCTTGATGAGATAGGCGAGATTGATGCCAACACACAGATCCATCTTCTAAGGGCGATTGAAGAGAAAAAGATTACCAGAGTTGGAGGTAACGAAGAAATTGATGTTGATGTCCGTGTCATTGCTGCTACAAATAGGAATTTGAAAACCATGGTTAAGCAGGGAAAATTCAGAGAGGATCTGTATTACCGGTTAAATGTTGTCACGATTGACCTCCCCACGCTTAGGGATAGAAAAGAGGATATCCTTCCTTTGGCAGAGCATTTCTTAAAAAAGTATACTGTAGAAAATAATAAAAGCATTAAAAATTTATCTCCTGAGGTAATGGAATTTATACTGAATTATTCATGGCCCGGTAATGTTAGAGAATTAGAAAACATGGTCGAACGCGGTGTCATTCTATCAAAGAATAAGGCAATCAATCTGGCTGAAATTCCACGGGACATTATTCATCCGACTCCTGCAGAGGGAAGAACTGTCGAAGCGGTGACGAAGAATCACATCATTAATGTGCTTGAAGAGACAAAAGGCAATATCTCAGAAGCAGCGAAGATACTCGGTATTCAACGGATGACTCTTTATAATAAGCTAAAAAAATATAGCTATGCTGTCAATAATTTAGACATGTAATGTCCAATTAATATACACTCCTTCATTTATTAACAATCGTTCGGCAGTCCTGCCCTTTAACGTAATTCATTTATTATTATAAGGTTAGTGCAGTTCTTTAAATATTTTTTAAACTATGCCTATTTTGGCACGCTACTTGCTATATATATGATTCCTCCTTCCAATAGGATAGTGACTATCGTAAAAACTGTCCTGGCGGGAAGAGGTAAATAACAACGATTGGAGGTTAGTTATGAGAAAAGAATCTTTGTTGGTTGTAGAAGATGAAGATATTATGCGGGAGGCATTGTTTGATTATTTTTCAGACGAGGGCCACAAGGTTGATACCGCCCATGATGGTGACAAGGCACTGGAAAAATTTAATTTTGAAAATTACAACGTCATGATAGTCGATCTTAAATTGCCAGGTCGCGATGGGCTTGCGGTACTTAAAGAAATAAAAGCGAAGAATCCGAAAGCGAAGGTTATTATCATCACAGCTTATCCCTCGACTGAAACTGAAAAAGAGGCAAAACAAGAGGGAGCTTTTGACTACTTACCAAAACCTTTTGAACTGGACTATCTTGAAAGCATAATCAAGCAACCTTACGAAGTTGAAATCATTCCTACTCCGCCTGTTGAAGAACCTTTAGTTGAGGAAGAAATTATCACTCCCTGTATCTGGATGCAAGCAGGTATAGTCAAGAAACGTATGTGTACCCACGGTTACAATTGTCATAGAGTATGTGATTTTCATGCCGCGATGATGAAAAAAGAGAAATTTAGAAACGATCCAAGGATTAAACCTTTCATCGAAAAACTTTATGCTCAGTTAGGAAAAAAACAATGCAGATATACTATGAGTGGGAAGATTTCTCACCGGTCCTGTCCACAACTTTTTCACTGCGAGAGCTGCGAATTTGACCAAACAATCCAGGATGAAATAGACCGCCAACTTGCCATTAAGGCCGAGCGCAGAAAAAGGATGAAGGAAGAAAGTTACGACCGGGTGACAGTGACGCATAAATCGGTCCGAAGGGATCATTAAAAAATATGGGGACGTTCCCCAAAGGGACACTCTATACTGGATATAAAATGTAAGATTTAATATTATAGGGTACCCCTTTAGGGAACGTCCCCCGTATCTTTTTTTAAATCTTCTTTGATCATTCTTATCCCATGCGGAGAATTTAGGGGCATCTCCTTAAGTTGAGCTTTTATTTTTCTCGTATCTAAACTGTACGTGTAACTGTTTTTTTTATGCACGTAGATTAAATCTATTTCAGGATTTCCTATAACAAGAGTGATGATCGTTTGTCCCATATCGCCCAGAGGCTTCCGGTCGATATGTGTGTATTGAAAATCGGCTTTAACCTTGGTCCCTTCTCCCTTTTTAGATTCTATGGAAAGCTGGCCGTTCGCTGCTTTTGCAGCTTCTGACAATAGAGGCAATCCTAAACCAAACCGGCGAACCGTTTTGGAAGTGTAAAAGGGATCAAGCACCTTTTTCATGGTTTCCTTGTCCATACCTCTACCGTTGTCGATGATCTCGACAGACAGCAAATCTTTCTCCTTATCTTCTGTTATCCTTATTTCAATCTTATCGGCTTCGGCTGCCACGGAATTTTCGACGATGTCTAGAATGTGCAAAGATAGATCTTCCATTGGGATTTAATGAATCAATTTTCTTCCGTCTTTATTTTTTAATGCTTTTTTTATTTCAGCCACAGTGCTGTCTTTAAGCAGGAAAGATGTAAAGGTTTTTCCAATATCATCGGGATAGTGAGCATCAGAAGAGCAGGTGATCGGATAATGATTTGTATACCTTTTTTTTGCTTCTTCGAAAGTGATATTAGGAGAGATTTCCAAAGCATCTAATTCTAGATTCTCTGGGATGAATCCCAATTGGCCGATGATGCTAAAGGATTCTCTGTCAATATGCGATGCGATGGCTATTCCATCGAAGGAATGAATCATCCGAATGACTTCATCAAGAGGAATCGTTGTGGCTCCAATCAATAACTTACTGTTAAAACCAAGAACCTCCTCTTTTTCATTAACGATAACCTGCATCCCGAAGGCTTTTTCATCGTTCTCTCCAGGCAGATTTTCGTAAACATTCTTCTGTAGTTTTAGAGCGTTTTCTATTTCGTCAAAAAGAGCTAAGACATGGACTTCTTCTTGAGAAGTCACTTCCAGGCCGGGAAAAATACTAATATTCATTTTCTTGGCAGCATTCATTACGGCTAGAGAGTTTTCTGATGAATTATGATCACAGATGCCTAAAATATCTATTTCTTTTTTCTTTGCCGAAGTGAGTATTTTCTTTGGAGACATATCCAGTTCCGTGCAGGGAGAGAGACACGTGTGGACATGTAAGTCGGCTTTAAAGAGTCTAAACATGAAACCAGAAATACAAAAGGCTCTTATCCAGATATCTCTGGATTCCCGCTTCCGCGGGAATGACAAAAAGGAGCAATGATAACAGCTTAATTATAGTCCCTTATAT
>JAGLWV010000066.1 GCA_023133225.1 Candidatus Aminicenantota bacterium
GCCAATTCTCTTGGAGGTTCAATAGGAATGATTTGGTCAGTGAGTTCAGGATACTTGACCTGGATCAAACGCACCACAACCGGACAAACATTGGAGATGAGCGGCTTGGGCCCTTTGTATTCTCGGAGATATTCCTGGATGGCGAAGCTGACTTCTCCGCATGTCAAAGCAAGGTCAAAAGTACTATCAAATCCCAGCTTATTTATCCCGGAGAGGATTTTCTCTGGCAATATTTCTCTTCCAAATTGAGCATAGAGAGCAGGAGAGGGCATGGCGATTGTATGACGGAATTTAGTGAGTTCTCCGATGGGATCTGTCAAAGGGATGATGGCATTATGAGGGCAAGCCGTGATACATTCTCCACAATCAATGCATTTCTCTTCGATGATCACGGCCTTTCCATTTCTGATCCGGATGGCTTGAGTGGGACACACACGCATACATTTCATCCGGCCATCGCACTTTTCTGTATCAATCCGGATGGAATGAAAGTATTGATTCATTTTTTCTCTGTTTGATTCAAGCAAAAAGTAATACCTAAGGACGTTCCCTTGCCAGGGATTGAAGAGATATCAAATTTATCAGCATTTCTTTTAATATTGGGAAGTCCCATGCCCGCACCAAATCCCATCTCTCGCATTTCATCAGTGGCGGTCGAAAAACCTTCCTGCATGGCCATATCTAGATTCTCAATCCCAGGGCCTTCATCTTCGAGCTTGAGATGAAGTTTCTCAGGAGTAATGTTCAGAGTGAGCACACCTCTTCGAGCATACATAACAACATTCATTTCTGCCTCATATGCGGCGATGGATGCGCGTATGATGATCGAAGAATCGATGCCGATTTCCTGGAGAATTTCCTTGATACTTGTGGATGTTTTTCCCGCATTGCCGAAATCCCCGCCCGTGATTTCGAAGCGTTGCAATAACCCATTCTCTTCGCTCATTTTCATTCTTTATGCGGGAGCCCATTTACTCCCGGAAGACCCTGACTGAAGAGAAGGCCACAGGTTGTGTACATCATGAATTTTGTCGAGAGAAGAGGAATCCCTTTTCCCCTGGCGAGTTCGATTCCCATTTTGTCCGGTTTTTTGCCCCGAACATACACAATGGCTTTGGCATCGATGATATTCGCTGTTCTGACAGATTGAGAATTGGATAAACCAGTCAGAAGGAGGATTCCTGGTTTACCAAAGGCCAGGACATCACTCATAAGGTCAGACCCTCCTGCAAACCTGATTTCTCTGTCAAGACAATCCTCTCCGGTGATGACCTCAGCCTGAAGGAGTTCCTTGATTTCTTTCAATGTCATTTTAGTTTTTTTTGGCATTTTCTTTAGTGTGGACCTAATACTGGATTTTTATGAGCTTTCCTTTTAAGAATTTATATACTAACTGTTCAATTATCCAGAAGTCAAGAAGGGGTAAATTTTTTTCTAAAATTGCTTTTTTACCTGACATGCCATATAATTTTTGCCAGATGAAGCCTAAAATAAACATCGACCATGTCTGTGTACTGGCCCATTTAAAATTGACAGAGGGAGAAAAACCCTTAGAGCAGGCAAGGAGAATTGACCGGAAGAAGCTGCCCCTGGGGTTTCAAACTATGGGTATTTTTTTTTCAAGAGTCCCGATTATTTAAGCTTGCTTTTTTACTTGAAAAACAAGTAAAATCTGAAACAAATACATTGGCTATCAAAAGGAAGGAGGAATAATGAAAAGAAAGAGTCTATCTTTAACTGGGGTTATTCTTCTTTTATTTGCTATGCAAAGCTGTACTTCCAAACCCGAACAGAGTCTTTTGAAGAGATATTTTCACGCCATAGCAATGAATGATACTATGACGATGTCCACGATGGCTTTAGAACCCATCAAATTGGATGTAGACAGCTGGGAAATAGTAAATGTGAGTGAAGAGATCGTTGAGCCGGCTTCCTTGTCCGAGCTGAACAAGGAGGAACTGGAGTTTAAGAAACGAGTGGAGGATTCTGTAGGGATAACAATGGAAGCCAGAGAGATACTTCTGGATGCTGAATATGAGCGGGACAATGCGCGAACAAGAAGGGCAAAAAATGCGCTCCAGAAAAAAGTCGATGAGCTGGATACCAAATACAAGGAAATACGGGCGAAGCATGACCAGTTGCAGGTCGATTATAACCAGGCTAAAACTGCGTCATCTAAAGAGGAAGAAATAACCATTTTTTCTCTTGGGGCTGGTGATGTTCTCAATGTAAGAGAATTAACGGGAGACGTCCATTTTAAAAAAGTCGAGCTAAAGATCCAGGGCAAAGAGGGCACAAAGAATTATATTTTTCATCTGAGGCAATACACTCTCAGAGACGAACTTTTAAATATAAACCGTCGGGGGAGATGGGTCATCGTCAAATTCGAGCAACTTGCTTGATATTGACTCTTGTCACTCTTTCAATTATAAATACTCTTTCGCGTTAGTTGGGCCGTTAGCTCAGAGGGAGAGCACCGGCCTTTTAAGCCGGGTGTCGTTGGTTCGAGTCCAACACGGCTCACCACTCTTACGCGCCCCTGTCGTCTAGCCAGGTCTAGGACACCGCCCTTTCAAGGCGGCAGCACGGGTTCAAATCCCGTCGGGGGCGCTTATTTCATTTACTTTGGGTAATACGATTCTTCTTATTGTCTGCTCAATGTTCCGGTAGAGTGGAACTGTAACGTTCTTCAGTTCCACAGTATGGTATTGATCCCCATATCTTACAGAGAGGAAGGATGTCACTCCCCCGGGAATGCCCGACCGGGAACGCAGATCCCTAAAACGATTCTCGTTAATAGATATTTGAATCTGCTTGAGCTCTCTATCCTCCAGATGAAAGGATTTCTGTATGGAGCCCCCTTCCTTTGACCTTTTATGGAAGGATCCTTCCCCATTCATCCAGATCTCGATCATGATCTGCCATTCAAGATCTCCCACCGGACCGTATCCATGGCGAAGGAACACATTTTTAGCCTTCCCTTCCAGAATCTTTTCCTGTTCGGTTTTAACCCATTCCAGGGGATCGGCATGGATGTCAATTTCAACAACCATTTCTGAATCGATATAAGCATATCTGTAAGCCCATCTCAATTCACTCATCTCTTTCATGTCCCAATAAACAGCATCATGCCCGGCAATCGTTTTGGGTCTTCCATTTTTTCTTGCCCAGTCTGTCCAATCAAAAAGAAATTCTGTAACTGTACCTGAAAAAAGCTCTTTGATTTCAGGCTCGGTTAAAAAGTAATACAGGATATTCACTTCTTCTTTGATTTCTTCCGCCCGAATCTTTTGATAGATCACATATCCGGCAGGATCGTCCGGATCCGGAAGTTTGTCAGCGATCAGCTGCCATTCTTCAGGCAGAATCTTTGCCAGAGGTTTCGGAAAGCCTTCAACTGATTCAATTTCAATGTTTTGGGCGACTTCCATTGCTTCTGATTTTGTTGGATGCCATTGGTTATTAACAGGCAGCATCTCCCAAAAGTCGTGAGAGCAGTAGATATTTTTCTGCTCTCTGACGTAAAATCTCCAGTCTGGTTTGCGCAAGGGGACAGTAAAGACATCTCCTGTTTCTAACCGTTCCGGGTCTTGGCCATCTTCCACAAAAGTGAGGGCTGCTATCTCATGGGAGCTGGTCGGTGTAGATAGGACAAATCTTGTTTTAAGGGCATCGTCCAGTTTGAGGCGTTCTACTTTGATAATGGCGTCATAGTATCCGGAGCCGGTGTTTTTCGCCAGCTCAACCAGGCTGCATTCAAAGTGTTCCTTTTCTTTTAACGCCTTACAGCTCATAAGAGGAAACAGACAAAGTCCTAACCCGACCAACAAAGTCATAGAAGATATTTTTAGAAAGGCAAGTTTTATATTATATATTTTAAATACTGATCTCGGTTTCATAGTTGTTTTTCCCTTCTATCTGATACCACAGGCAGATAACATTTACGATGACCAGGGCTGACTCGGCTACAAAAGCTCCTTGTGCTACGCGAGGTTTGCGTTCCTCGAACTGATATAAAGCCATTTTAATCTTCAGTTCAAAAGTAAATTGCCTGACTTTATCCTAAAAATGTACACTACAATATCGATACACAAAAACAGAAATAGAATCAAGGAGTTTCGAGAAAAAAAGGGGACAGTCCCCTTTTTCCCCCCCAAAATATAAAAAAGGGGACAGTCCCCTTTTTTTTAAGTCCCCTTTTTTTTACTTCGTTGCAGCCCATTCGCGGTAGATGATAATTAAGTATAGTGTCCCTTTAATTATCATGCGGCCTCGCCGCTGCAGCAATCTCGACTCGTGAATAATCCAGGTTAGATAAATACGAGATAGCTATAATTAAGGGGACACTATACTTAATTCGGATTTTATTAGCAATTCAAAGGATATT
>JAGLWV010000067.1 GCA_023133225.1 Candidatus Aminicenantota bacterium
GTTTGAAGTCCAGAAGGCCCACCGGGACAAATTCTGCCTTTCTAAAGATTTGTTCCATCTGACTGGCAACTTCATGTTCACGGGATTTTAGACTTATCTCATGCCCTGCCAGTCTAATATTAGAATCTTTTTTATAAATGATTTTTTTATTCAGGAGATCATCGACTATGTAGCGCAGTTTCTTTTTTATCTTCTGTGCTCTCTTTTCCAGATCCTCCAGCCCGTAGGAAAACATCTTGTAGCAAGGGTGGTTGAGAAACAATTCGTTATATGCAACCTCATTTTAAGCCAAAGTTTGCCTTTTGGAAAGTGGTATGCCTTACAAATCGACAATTTTTTCTATGATATTTTCCCGCTTTTGCTTTAGTCTTTTTTAAAATCAAGTTTTGAGAAAATCTTTTGGTTGATAAACTCTGTTTTTTTGGAGAGGGGGACAGACTTGAAGGCTATTTCGAATTCTATTTTTTTTGGAGAGAGACAGGACCTGTTGTCGCATGCCTGGTAATCTAATTCTCCTTTTAATGTATACTTTCCTGGCTTCAGTTCAGAACTCGTTTTTACCCAAGCGCCTAATATGATCTCTCCATCATAAACCTCGAGCTCTGACGCCGAATATTCATATTTTTCTAGTTTTGGCTCGGGATAATGAAATTGTGTTACTTCGGTCTTTTCATTCTCTTCGAAAAGCAGCTCGGTGGGAATAAGAAACTGATCGGACAATTCGCTGGCATGAATATGCCAGCCCGGACTGATCTTGACTAAAACTGCGATTTTGAATGTTTCGCCGGGATGAACGCCATCTTTTGAAATAAAAGTTTTAATTTCGACAATATCACTTTTTCCCTCAGAAACATTTGTAAATCCAAGCAGAAGAATCATTCCGACTATAACAGGGATGGTTTTATTATTCCGTTTAATGTCAGTTTGAAAGATCACCATTTTTCTCCTTTTTTCCTTAGCTTTGCTGGACTGTGGTTTTTTTAGGTTGTTTTTTTGGAAAAAATTCGTACTCTATTGCTCCGTATTGGCAGGAATTCACACATTTTAAGCAGCGTACACAATCCGGGCTGTTAGGTGATTCATATATTTTGAGTTCCACAGGACAGTTTTCGTAACACGTGTTACATTGGATACATTTATCGTCGTCCACAGCCATCCGGAAGAGACTCACCTTGTTGAACAGTCCGAAGATCGCTCCCAGCGGACATGTTGTCCTGCAGAATGGCCTCTGTGCGAAAACCATCCATACCAGGAACAGGATCAGCACAAACATTTTCCAGGAAAATAACAATCCTACCTGGCTGCGGATACCCTCATTCAGAATGACCAGGGGTATTCCTGCCTCCAATGTTCCGGCAGGACATATCCATTTGCAGAACCAGGTCTGTCCAAAGCCGTATTGATCCAGAACCAATAGAGGAAGCAAGAAGACAAATAGCACAAGAACGACATATCTCCCATAGGACATGAATCTCGGGATATGGATTTTTCGAGACGGGATTTTATATAGAGCTTCCTGTAATAATCCAAAAGGACACAGCCAGCCGCAGGGCATCCTTCCTACAAGGCTGCCAACCGCTCCAAGCACGCCGATGACATATAAGCCGAACTGGTAGGATGCTATGGAAAGGTTAAATTTTAAGGTGGCAAGCGAGTTCTGTATTGAACCGATTGGACAGGCACCGATGGCGGAGGGGCAGGAATGACAATTCAGTATTGGTACACAAACTCCCTTTATATTTCCCTGAAAAATCTTCCCTTTGAAAAATGAAGGCAGGTAGATATTAAAACCCAGGGTGCTGAATATCTGGAAAAGCCTTCTTTTTTTTATGAGATTCAATTACTTTCTCTCTTCGTGTGTTAGCCTATCCCGATGCAGTTCAGACAGACAGTAATTGATTTTTCCAGCGCTGCTGCGAATTCGCCAAACTTTAGTCCGATTATTGTAAAGAGTATGAATATAAAGAATAACACATAGGCCCATCTGCGCTTCATTCTTTTCCTCCTTGAAGGGTCTCTTTTATTGCATTTTCAAGACCTGTTATATCCTTTTTGGTAAAACCGATATGAACGTGATCGATAGTTCCCTTTGCATCGATCAAAAAGACTACAGGAATTTCCTGAACCTTATATCTTGATTTCATTTTTTTTGTGGTTCTGATGAGGCCTTCATCATCAGAGCCTGTGGTCGGGTCAGCAAGCATACGGTATGATATTGTAGCTCTCTTAAAGAAAGGCTTGACGACTCTTGCCCCTCTCGTGTCTATGGCTATTCCGAGCAGCTCTAAACCGCCCTTCGCCTGGCCTTCTTTAGCTCTGTATTTTTCATATAATTTATCCATGTACGGCATTGCGGCTCGACAGGGTAGGCACCAGGTTGCCCAAAAATCCAGCATAACTGCATCAGGGTAGGATTTCTCCACGATAGTCTTCCCGTCCTTCATGAATTCTTCGATCACGGTTAGTCTATTCTCCTCGAGTTTTACCGTTATCTTTTTATCCTCGATGGACATAAGGGAGAAAGCCAGGAGTTTATTACCCTTTTTCAATACTGCTAAAGCAAGACCGTGTGTAAAAAGCAAAATAAGAAGAACGGCTGCTGTCTTTGTTGTCCTTTTCACACCTTTTCCTTTTTCTGTCAAATTAAGAAGTCAGCGATGGTGAAGTTCTCATTCTATCGTCATTCCCGCGGAGCCTGT
>JAGLWV010000068.1 GCA_023133225.1 Candidatus Aminicenantota bacterium
ATCCAGAGCTACTACCCACACTTATAGGGGGTTAAATCTTTAATTCAAGAGTCAAGAACCGAGCCCTCAAGCCTCAAAAGGGTATGGAGGAGCAGGTTTGCCCCTTTTTCCAAGTCCTCCCAATCGATCATTTCCAGTGGTGAGTGGCTGATCCCATCCACACAGGGAATGAATATCATTCCACACTCTGCAACGCTGGCTATGAGTTGAGCGTCGTGACCTGCACCGCTTGGCAGCGTCATGAACGGGAATCCCAGTTTCTCACATTCTTCTTTCATGATATCGATGATTCGCTGCGGTATGTTAACGGGTTCAGTTTTATTTATGATTTTTGAGCTAAAATCCAGACCCCTTGTGGAAGCGATATCCCCGGCAAGTGCGAGGAGCGATTTATCGAGCTCTTCGAGAGTCTCTTTGGATGTACTCCTGAAGTCGAGGGAGAAATCTGCCTGTCCGGGGATAATGGTGAACGCTCCGGGACTCACATTGACTTTTCCTATGGTCATCATATTTCCGTAATGTTTGGTTGCCACATACCGGGTACCCTTTAGAGCAAAGTCCGCCAGGCCTAAAAATGCATCATGACGGAGTTCAAAGGGAGTTGTTCCTGCATGGCTTGCCCTTCCCAAAAAAGAGCACCATCTGTAATGCTTACCCGCAATGCAATCCACTATTCCTATGGGCTTATTTTCCGTTTCCAGTACAGGTCCCTGCTCGATATGAATTTCAAGGAAGGCTTCAATATCTGGCCTGTGGCGGTGGGCATCCATGATGCTGTCGACGGTGAATTCGGTCCCCTTCAAAATCTCCACAAGAGGAGCACCGAATTGGGTAAGGCCCTTTTCTAAATTTTCCCTTTTTAATGTACCCAAGAAAGCATAGCTTCCCAGAAAGTCACCCACCAGATTTCCCTCTTCATCTGTGAAAGATGCAACTTCCAGAGGTTTGGAGATATTTAGACCGTCCTCCTTTATTCTTCTCAAACACTCAAGGGCTGATAGGACTCCAACCGAACCATCAAACATACCGCCGTTAATGACGGTGTCGATGTGGGAGCCGGCCATGATCGCTTTCCCTTTGCCTTCTAAACGGCCGAAGATGTTGCCTGCACCGTCCTCGCGCAGGGTTAAGCCGGCGCTTTTGATCTTTTCTTTGAGCCATCCCCGGGCTTCGAGGTCGGCTTTGCTGAAAGAAGGCCTGGTGATCCCGCCCATTTTGTCCCGTCCGATCTGGGAAAGAGACTTAATATCCCCTTTCAATCGTTCGAGATTTATTCTTATATCCATTATTTTATTCGATGAGGCTCACCATTTCTCTGACCGCCATATCTATGCCGACAATTGCAGATCGAGCCACGATAGAAAAGCCGATGCTGAGTTCTGATATTTCAGGGATTTCGGCAATAGGCTGGACATTTTTATAATCCAGGCCATGGCCGGCATGGATTTCCATGCCTAATGTATGGCTGTATTTGGCCACTTCCTTTATCTCATCCAGGGCTTTGTCTCTTTCCGCTCCAGGCCTAAGGTCGGAATACTTTGTGGTGTTTATCTCTATCAGGTTGACTCCCACCCTGTGGCAGGCTTCGATCTGTTTGAGATTAGGATCAACAAAAATACTGACTCGTATTCCTGCCTTCTGCAGCTCCTGGATGTGAGGTCCCAGGTGTTTTTCGTTGGAAATAACATCCAGTCCTCCTTCAGTGGTCAGCTCTTCCTCACGTTCCGGGACTAACGAGACGACTTCTGGCTTTAAGTCTATGGCAATTTTCTTCATTTCTTTTGTGGCTGCCATTTCTATGTTGAGCTTGGTTTTAATCGCCTCTCTGAACAATCTTAAATCCCGTTCTTTGATGTGACGTCTGTCTCCTCTAATATGACAGACAATCCCTTCTGCTCCTGCCTGTTCTGACAGAAGTGCTGCCAAAACCGGTTCCGGCTCGTTACTCCTACGGGCTTCTCTTAGTGTCGCAAAGTGATCAATATTAACGGCGAGTTTCATTTTTCCCTCCATTTCTTTGCATGTCAAAATTAATAAATTTCTTTATTTTTCCCTAAGTATTTCTCTATGACTTTTGCGATCTGGTGGGCATACTCTTCTATCTTCTTCCTGTCCTGACCTTCGATCATTATTCGGACCTTCGGTTCAGTTCCAGAGTTGCGGACATTCATACGCCCGGAATCTCCCAGCAGATGCTGAACTTTTTCTATCGTATCAACAATTTCAGGGAACCGGTTGAAATTTTCTTTTCTATACACCAGGACATTTACCAGTACCTGGGGAAACTCTTCGAAATCTTCAACCAGCCTGGATAAGGGAATATCGTGGGTGACTATGGCTTCGAGCATTTTTAGACTTGTCAGGATTCCATCTCCGGTAGGGCACTCATCCAGAAAAATTGTGTGTCCTGATTGCTCCCCGCCCAGGTTTGTTTTCAGCTTTTTCATTTGTTCGAGGACATATTTGTCGCCAACTTGCGTACGAATGAGTCTCAAATCAAGTTTTTCAAGGGCTTTTTCGAGGCCCATATTGCTCATGATTGTGCCCACAATAGAATCAGACTTTAAGCGCCCTCTTTCTTTCATGAAGCGGGACAGTACAAAGAGGGTGTGGTCTCCGTTTAAGATTCTGCCTTTTTCATCCACCCAGATGGCTCTGTCTGCATCACCATCATATGCAACTCCTATATCCGCGTTGTTCTCAACCACTTTTTCTGCCAAATTCTGTGGATAGAGAGAGCCGCAACGATCGTTGATGTTTGTTCCATCAGGAGCGTTATTCAAAGCGAAAACTTCAAAGCCCAAATCTTGTAAGATATGCGGAGCAAAAAAGGAACTGGCACCGTTTGAGCAGTCGACGATAACTTTGATTCTTTTTTTGAGATGGAGATGAGAATGCTGGCTCTTCAGAAAGTCCATGTAATCCTGGCCCAGAGATGAGTTTGGGTTTAGCTGGACTTCTTCTCTTGTAGCGTTTTCAGAAGTCACGGTAATTGCCTTTTCAAGCTTCCTTTCCCATTCGTCGGATATTTTTACTCCCTGAGATGAAAAGACTTTGATGCCGTTATCTTGATAGGGATTGTGAGAGGCGGATATAACAACTCCCGCAGAAAAAGAATATTTATTTATCAGGAAGGAAATCGCAGATGTCGGTACGATGCCAGATGAAACAGTTTCTCCGTTGCTATCGTTTATTCCCTGGGAGAGCACCTGCTCAAGCCATTTCCCTGATTCTCGAGTATCCCGGCCGATGATTACCCGGGGTTCTAGGCCTTCTTCCTTAAGAAGAAAGGTCAGTGCTTTTCCTAAAGCGTAAACTGTAGAATAATCGAGTGGACTCTTGCCGGCAACGGCTCGTATTCCATCTGTTCCAAAAAGCTTGTACATTTTATAGATCTAATGCCCTCTTTAAGAAATAGATTATAGCTAAAATGCTGGGTGATTCAAGGAGAAAGATTATTTTTCCGGATTTTCTGATTTCCTGTTTTTCTGTCTTCGGATTTCTCTTCCTGAATGAGGATAGTAACTGTTGCTTTTGCTTGAGAGGAGACCGGTCTCACGTCAGGGTTTGGCAGGATGAGATCTACCTCGAATGTTGTGGTTTCAGTCAGTTCGGAAATATCGATAGGACTTGTTCTCACTATATAATCCTCTTTGAGCTTACTTTCCGGTCCCTGGATGAGAACCTGATCAGGAACCACCCTCCATACCATTTTATACCCTTCTTTAACCTCCCCGACGAAATCCGGTTCCACTTCCAGCATGATTTGTTTGGTCTTTTCGAGTTTGAGATTAACGGTGTTGGGGGATATCCTAATGACCGTAGCCTTTGCTCCTGCTGGTATACTGATCATGGTCTCGTTAAGTGGGTAATCTTCCTGGACAACCGAAGCATTTTCCAGGTTTAATATTGCCACTACATTTGTTGGAGTTATCTGGTCAATATAACGGTTGGGAGCCTTAATAGTCACGTCGATTTTATCTAGAGGCTTTTTCACCAGTTCCATTCCCTGAGGCGTGTTATGAGTTTCGAGGGTGATTGTCAGATTTTTCTCTGAGAATATCTTTTCTTCAGGAATAAGAATGAGCCACAAAATAAGAGCAAGAATAAGAGAGATAAGTTTGAGCTCCCAATTTTTTGTAAACAGTTTTTTGAAAAATCTTTTCATCTTTTTTGTAAATAGTTAAGCAAGCTATCCTTAAGCTGTGCTTTATCCAATCTTTTTGCCATATTGCCCCTGGTTGCCAGGGAGACGGTTCCGGTTTCCTCGGAAATCACGATAACGGCAGCATCCGTTTCTTGAGATAG
>JAGLWV010000069.1 GCA_023133225.1 Candidatus Aminicenantota bacterium
TGAAAACCGGGCTATAATGTTAATATTATTGAAGAAAAATGAAAGTGTCGGCAGTTTTTATGAATAAGTCAGGATGTTAACTTTATGGAAATTATAAACGGTTTCGAAAAAATTCCTCTACTCTCAAAAAATCCAATAATTGCCATTGGAAACTTTGACGGCATTCACCTCGGCCACAAAAAGATATTGGAGTGCCTGGCAACAGAGGCTAAAAAAAATGCTCTTCTCTCTCTTGTTTTAACTTTTTCTCCTCATCCAGAAAGAATTTTGGGAGAAAAAAGAATAAAAATGATTCAAACACTCGACCAGAGAGTGAACGAGATGAAAAAATTTGGAATTGACACCATTTTGATCATACCTTTCGACGAGAAATTTTCAAGCCTCTCCAGTCATGATTTTGTCCAAAAAATTATTGTGGATAGACTCAAAGCCAAAGCTGTTATCATAGGAGAAAATTTTCGCTTCGGCAAAAATCGCGAAGGGGATATTGCGCTTCTCTTCCGCCTGGCTGCAGGATATAATCTCAAAGTCCATTCTATCCCCCCCGTGACAAAAGAAGACATGATTGTGAGCAGCAGCCTTATCCGTAACTTTCTTAAGGAAGGGAAAATAGAACAAGCAAATGTCTTATTGGGAAGGTTCTACGAGGTCGCTGGAAAAGTGATAAAGGGCAAATCCAGAGGAAAGACTTTAGGATTCCCAACCGCTAATATAAAGACCGAAAACGAGATTATTCCTCAAGGAGTTTTTATCTCAACGACCGGAATTGGCCCCGAAACATTTTCATCTCTGACTAATGTAGGAAAGTGTCCCACATTTAACCAGAAAGAAACAAATATAGAATCCTATATAATGAACCTTAACAGGGACATCTACGGAAAGAAAATAAGAATCAATTTTTTAAAAAGAATAAGGGATGAAATGAAGTTTAAAACCCAAGCTGAACTCTCCCAACAGATTAAGAAAGACTTAGAACTCGCAAAAAACTATTTTAGGTTGCGGCCCATTCGTGGTGGGCACTGAAAACGTCCTTCTTTTCCGTAATCCCAGCAACAATCTCTTCAACTCCAGGCGAAGACTGAGTGGTAAGAAAACCGTGAGCAAGGCTGAGCGGGCACGGTTCCTCTTCTCTCTTTTCACTATCAGGTTTTGGGGGATAGCCGAAGCGACCATTGAAGATTTAGCCTTCTGAACTCGGCCTTTGAGGGAAGTTGACGAAGTCAGCCGGCCGAGATGTTTGAGCACGAGACAGGAAAAAGAAGCGAGTCCCGTTATGAAAGAAAACATACGGCGTATGTCATGAACTGTGGTACGGAGTTTCGAGGCCGCCGAGAAGGCCGAGTGAAGAATGGCGCTAAAAATCTGAAGGGGAGCGAGGCTATTCCCCAAAACCTTTGCCTCGCTGGGGCAAAGACAGCGTGTTTTTAAGCCACTTAGTCTGAGCCTCACTTGACTTTTTTCCCAATATATTGCATTTTTTTAGGGAAAGGATGAATTTTCCTTAGAAAAAAATAAAATTTCCCCCCTCATGCAGGAGTTATCATATGAAAGAAAAAATTAAAGCTAAAGTAATGGATTCTCGAAAAATAAAACGCGCCATTCATCGAATGACAACTGAAATCATCGAACGCAATCGAAATCTAAAAAACGTGGTGATTGTCGGAATAAGGACAAGAGGTATTTATCTGGGAAAGAGAATATCAAACCTGATTAAAGAACTGGAAAAAATTGATATTCCTGTAGGAGTTTTAGATATAACTCTTTACCGGGACGATTTCTCAGAGCTAGAAGCCCAGAATATAGTCAAAAAGACAGAAATCAATTTTTCTGTAGAAAAAAAAGATGTTCTACTTGTCGATGATGTCCTTTTTACCGGAAGAACAATACGAGCAGCCATGGACAGCCTGATTGACCTGGGACGCCCAAAAACAATTCAGCTTTTTGTCCTCATCGATCGTGGACATCGTGAGCTGCCCATAAGAGCTGATTATGTGGGAAAATTTCTTCCTACATCAAGGCGAGAGATTGTTCAAGTCAAGCTAAAAGAAATAGACAGCAACGATGAAGCTCTCATTACAGAGCCCGCTGGAATGAAGTAGGAAAAAAGACTTGGCCTTTAAACATAAACATCTTCTTGGAATTCAAACGCTAGGCCCTTCGGATATAACAACCGTGCTGGATACAGCGGAATCCTTTTATGATATATCCACCCGGAAAATAAAGAAGGTTCCTCTCCTCAGAGGAAAAACTATCATCAATCTTTTCTTTGAGCCAAGCACCCGTACTCTAAGTTCCTTCGAGCTTGCAGCAAAACGGTTGAGTGCGGATATTATCAGCCTAAACAAGCAGTCCAGCAGTGTCATTAAGGGAGAAAGCCTAAAAGATACGATAAAAAATCTAGAGGCGATGAATCCTGACTCACTCATCATCAGGCATTCCGCGGCTGGAGTTCCCTACTTTGCCACTACCTTTTGCCAACTCCATATCATAAATGCGGGAGATGGAGCACATGAACATCCCACTCAAGCACTCCTGGATGCCTTAACGATAAGACAAAAAAAGAAAAGCTTTAAAGACCTGAAAGTTCTGATCGTTGGAGATATTCTCCACAGCAGAGTCGCACGGTCGAACATCTTCCTTCTTAAGAAGATGGGAGCGAGAGTCGTTCTTGTCGGACCACCTTCCCTTCTTCCTGCAGAGTTTAAAAAATTTGGAGCGGAAATTGACTACAACTTTGATAGAGCTATAAAAAAAGCAGATGTGATCATGATGCTAAGGATCCAGCTTGAAAGACAGGAAAAAAACTATTTCCCTTCCATTCGAGAATACAAAAATCTTTATGGCCTCACTGAAAAAAGATTCCGTCGAGCGAAAAAGAATGCCATAATCATGCATCCTGGCCCTATCAACAGAGGGGTAGAAATCTCGGCTGATATGGCAGATTCTGCAAAATCCGTTATATTGAAGCAGGTTAAAAACGGGATTACAACCAGAATGGCGGTTCTTTACCTTTTGTTAGGAGGAAAAGAACGTGAAGCTATTAATTAAGAACGGAAGAGTCATCGATCCTTCTTCCAGAACAGATGAGAGCCTGGATCTTTTGTTAGAAAAAGGAAAGATTGTTGATATAAAAACAAGAATTAAAAACGATGGTGCAAAAGTCATCGATGCCTCAAGGTTAGTGATAGCTCCAGGATTTATTGATATGCATGTGCATCTCCGAGATCCGGGCCAGGAGGAGAAAGAAACGATAGCCACAGGTTCTCTTGCCGCAGCCAAGGGAGGGTTTACTTCAATCGCCTGTATGCCTAACACTCATCCTGTTAATGATAGCCGCGGCGTGACCGAGTACATACTCTCGGAGGCTAACAAAAAAGCTGT
Source organism: Candidatus Aminicenantota bacterium (assembly GCA_023133225.1). Classification (GTDB taxonomy): domain Bacteria; phylum Acidobacteriota; class Aminicenantia; order Aminicenantales; family Aminicenantaceae; genus JAGLWV01. The sequence continues at coordinate 3,382 of JAGLWV010000069.1, forward strand.
GGTCAACATTTTCCCAGTAGCCTCCATAACAAAAGGACAAAAGGGTAAAGAACTGACAGACATGGCTGATTTGATCGATGCCGGAGCCATCGCCTTTTCTGATGACGGTCATCCTGTAGAAAACAGCGATACCATGCGCCGTGCACTGGAATATGCAAAAATATTAAATACTTTAATCATCGATCATTGTGAGGATACGAATTTAAGCGGCCAAGGAGTAATGAACGAGGGGTATTATTCCTATCTTTATGGCCTCAGAGGAATCCCTGGCTCTTCAGAAGAGATAATGGTCGCCCGGGACATCATTCTGGCCGAAAAGGCAGAAGCAAGAATTCATATCGCACACCTGAGTGTTAAAGGTGCCGTGGGTATTGTCAAAGAAGCAAAGAAAAAAAAGGTCAAAGTCACTGCAGAAGTCACTCCCCACCATCTCTTTTTAAACGACTCTTGCATTGAAACGTATAACACAAATTTGAAAATGAATCCTCCTCTTAGAAGTAAAGAAGATGCCCAAGCATTAATAAAGGGAATACAGGAAGGCGTTGTAGATGTGCTGGCAACCGATCATGCCCCTCATACTCCGGATGAGAAGGATCTCGAATTTGACCAGGCTCCTTTTGGTATTAATGGACTGGAAACCGCAGTCTCCCTTTTCCTGGATAGGCTTGTAGACAAAAAAATCATCTCACTCAAAAGATTTATTGAGATGATATCGACCTCTCCGGCCCTTATTCTGGGACTTGATAACAAGGGCAAAATATGTGTAGGAGCTGATGCTGATTTGACTCTTTTGGATCTTCACAAAGAAATAATTATTGATGTGGACACATTCAAATCCAAAAGCAGGAATAACCCTTTCCAAGGCTGGAAATTAAAAGGGATGCCAGTCATAACGATAGTCGGAGGAAAAATCGCCTATTCTTCTTCATCTATAAAATCTAAGTAAATGGGAAAAAATCTGATGAAAATAAATATCCAGCAATTTGAAAAAAAGATAGGTTACAGCTTCAAAAATAAAGACCTCTTCATCCAAGCTTTAACCCACAGCTCCTATGCTTATGAGAACCAGCAAAATGTGGGGTCGGACAACGAAACATTAGAATTCCTGGGAGATTCAGTCCTTGGCCTAGTCATAGCTGATTACCTCTACTCCAGCTATCCTGGTTTAACCGAAGGCGAACTTTCCAAACTCAAGTCTACTGCAGCAAATACTTCCTCTCTATCTTCCTTCTGCCAGAAAATAAAACTCGATAAAATAATACTCCTTGGTAAAGGAGAAGAAAAAAGCGGAGGAAGAAAAAAAAGGACGATCTTAGCCGGGGCCTTTGAAGCATTGGTGGCGGCAATATTTTTAGATGGTGGATTCGCAGAATCTAAAAAATTTCTCTTCATTCTCCTGGAGGCTCTGTTCAAAAAAATCAGAATCAAGAAATTCTTTGTCAACAACTACAAATCGGCTCTGCAAGAATACTTCCAGAAAGAGAACCTTCCTGCACCTATTTATAGAACCATCACAACAACAGGACCTGACCACAAAAAAAGCTTTATCGTTGAAGTCCTCTTTAAAAATAAGCCACTGGCAAAAGCAAGAGGCAAAACCAAAAAAAATGCTGAACAAAAGGCCGCTCAAAAAGCTCTCAAGAACATCCTGGGGAAAAAAATGAAGGCCTTAACTTCTGATGTTTTCCTTCTGAAGAAAAAAACATGATTAAATCTTATTCTTTTGGCCGTATGGTCATATTTAAGTTACAATGAGATCGATTCCCAGAAAAAAACAATCGGAGCCTTTCACTTGACCTGCTAAAAATATTTTTATAACTGCATCGTGAAATCCAGAAAAAATGGCTAAATGTTCGAAATGCAAAAAGAGAAAGGGCAAACGGTACTGTGTTGCCCTGGAAGATTATTTATGCAGCCTCTGCTGTGGCCTCCTCAGGGAGAAAAAAATACACTGTCCTCAAAACTGCTCTTTTCTGACCAAACACAGGCCTTATCAGGAGAAGCGGATCATTGAAAAAAAACAAACATCCGTCATAAAAAAACCATCTTCAGAGGAAGACATCTTAAATGATGAGAGGATGGCCTGGCTTGCTTTCCATATAGAAGCACCTCTGCATGAATTCGCTGAAAAAAGAGAATCTTTTTCAGATAAAGAAGCTCTGTTATCCCTGGAATACGCCAGAGAAAAAATTGATAAGGGCAAAAAATTACTCTCTTCTCCCCAAGAAGAAACAAAGCAGAGAAACGAAATTGGAGAAGCTATCTATCAGAGAATAGAAAATTGCCGTTATGAAAAGAGGATTATTCTTCCAGGAGAAATGGGAATATATAAAAGAGAAGAAAAATTAAAATGCCTGGAACGAGTCATGCTCGCTGTTAGGTCCTGGGCAAAAGGAAACTTCGAAGGAAGAAATTATATCCAGCAGCTCATTACGCGTTTTGCAAGAATAGAAGAGCTATCCCGCCAGAAAAAAATCATCCCACTTTAGCTTTACTATCCCTTACTCAACAGTTCTCCTACGAAGTGAAGGGAAGGGATGTTGTTGCAGACAATCTTAACAATGGCGGCTGTGGGCACGGCTAAAATCATGCCCGGAATACCCCATAACCAGTACCAAAAAAAGAGAAAAAAGAGAACGACTAGAGTACTCAATCCCAGTCCTTCTCCCATCAGCCTCGGTTCAATAATATTTCCCAATACCATCTGGATTGAACCCAATATGATAATAATCCATATGGCAGGCCAGAGAGTATCGAACTGGAAAAATGCAATAGATACAGGCATAGCTGTAGCTATTATCGATCCGATATTGGGGATATAATTCAGGATAAATGTAAAAAAACCAAAAACAATGGCAAAATCCACACCAAAAAGAAGCAGGACAACGGTGGCAAAAATGCCGGTAAAAAAGCTGACCACCGTTTTAATGGCCAGATACTTCTGAATCTGACTGTCGATGTTGTCCAGAACATAGATAATTTTTTGGTATTTTTTTTCATCAAAAGATCTTTTAATTTTTTTCTTCATCTTTCCTCTCCCTGCCAAAATAAAAATGAGGAAAATGAAAATGATAAAAAAGTTGGACATAAAAGATAAAAAGGCACCGAGAGAAGAACTAATAATTCCTCCTATCTTGTTGATATCAAGCTCTCCGAGCCAATCCTCAGGCTGCCAATCAGGTCCGGAGGGATTTAATTTTTCCTGGATGGAAGCCAAAAACGAGCTTATCTTCTCTAGTTTATGATCAATCTTTTCTTTATAATCTGGGAATTCTGAGGCAAAAGCATTGCCGCTGGAATAAAAAATGGACCCCAAGAGGTAGATAATCAAAAAAGTCATGACCAAAATAAAAATGATTGAAAGCGCTTTAGGAATCTTCAATCGTGTAAAAAAATTCAAGACAGGGGAGAGTAGGAAGGAGAGAAAAACGGCTAAGGAAATGGGAAAAAGAACCGGTTTTGCCAGCCGTAATACCACTCCTGCGATGAAAATAACGATAATCACAAGAGAAGCAACAACGACTCTATCTCCTTTCATTTTCTCCTCCCAAAAGCAGGATATATTATAGTCTATTTAGAAGCGAAATCAAAACACTTATTCTCTCAAAATGAAATCCCTGGCCTCAAGCTGAAAGCTTTTTCCAGCTCCTCTAACAGGGACAGAACTTTGTTTTCTCAGCACCGAGGAGAAAAAATCCTCAAAAAGGTTAAAAAAAGGAGAGGAATATCACCCCTCTATTCATCTAGAAAGGCGATTGACCATCCTCCCTTTAAAGATTAAAGATAATAAAAAAGAAGGTATTATGGATTTTTTTATAATAAAATCTGAGGGAGAGCACACATTATGAAAGTACTTGTTGCCGAAGGAGATGCTGATTCCTGTAAGGCATTGGAGAGCGATATAAAAGAGTGGGGATATGAGGTCATCACAGCGAATAAAGGCCAAGATGCCTTGGAACTCATAAAAAAAGGCGGAATTCGAATAGCAATCTTAGATTGGAAGATGCCTGAAATAAATGGAAGGGAACTTTGCCGCAATATTCGCAAGGAAATCCAGGAAAGAAAATCTGAAAATATTTATGTTATATTACTCCTGGGTAAAGACAGTGAAAATGACATCATTAATGGGTTATCAGCAGGGGCTGATGATTATATAGTCAAGCCTATTAACTTTCTTGAGTTGAAAACTCTTATTCAGAATGGGGACCGCATTATCAAGCTTGAGGACAGTTGTATTAAATTAGCCAGCTTTGATCCTCTAACAAAATTATGGAACAGGAATAAAATCTTTCAGATTCTAGATGAAGAATTAAATCGAGGCTGGAGAGAAAACACTCACACGGGAGTCGTTATGATTGATGTTGACCATTTTAAAAAAATAAATGACTCCTATGGACACCTCGCAGGCGACGCAGTCCTCGCAGAAGTCGCTTCGCGCATACAAAAAGGCCTTCGACCCTATGATAAGGCAGGCCGCTATGGAGGCGACGAGATGTGTGTGGTTCTTCCTAAATGTAATCTTAACATCGTAAAGCTGATTACCGAGCGCCTTCGTCTTTCTGTGTGTGGGAAAAATATAAAGACAGATGCAGGCCTTCTCAATGTCACCATCAGCATAGGAGGGACCATATCAGATAATTCATCTCATTCCTCCGGAAATATTTTTATCAAAATCAGTGACGAAGCTCTTTATTTAGCTAAAGAGAAGGGGCGTAATCGCATTGTAATTCTTGAATCCGGCCCTCAATCTTTGAAAAAATAGACAAAAAGCAGAAATATCACTAAAATTGGGTTGAAAAACAGAAGAAACTCCTAGCAAAAAAAAATAAAAAATGATCGAAAGACGATATTTCAAAAAGAGCACTTCTCCAATTGACTACGCTTCTGCTCTGAATAGAATAGGAGGAGATGAATCTTTCCTTGATGAACTCCTGAATCTCTATTCAGATGATTTCTCACAAAAATTAGACCAGATTTTAATAGCCATTGTCCAGAAAAACTACAACTTGATCCAAGGACTCGGCCACTATATGAAAGGAGCATCCGCGAATTTGAGCGCCATTCCACTTCAAAATGCCTCGTTCAAAATGGAAATGGCCGGAAAAGAAAAAGATATCAAGAAAGTGAAAGAAAGTGTCGAACATCTAGAGAAGGAATTCATAAAATTTCAAGATTATTTAGCCCGGGAAAAGAGCAAAAAACAAAAAAAGAAGATCATTAATGCAAGCTCTAAGGATATAAAAAAGCCTATAAATATCCATCTCCTTATTGCTGATGATTCAATCGAAAGTCAACCTATCCTGGAAGCTTTTACTACTCAGGCCGGGATTGAACTGGATTTTGCTCACTCCGGGAAAGAAGCCATCGGTTTTTTTCAAAAGAAAAGATATTCGTTGATATTTTTAGATATTCACATGCCTCATATGGACGGATTTGAGGTTATAAAGAAAATGAGGAACTTAGAAAAAGTTAAAGCTATTTCCCGCACTCCGATTGTTGCTCTAACCGGGCTATTGATAAAAAGAAATAAGAAAAAATGTATATCTTCGGGATTTGATAATTTTGTTGAAAAACCTCTTGATAAAAAAACATTAAATAAAATAATCGAAAAATACACAAAAAGGAAAGATATATTACCTGAATTTGAAACCGCTCGTGTTGATAAATCCGTAATAAAGCTGATCCCTTCATATTTAAAAAACAGACGCCAGGATATAGCCAGAATGAAAAAGGCCTTAGCTCTTAGTGACTTCGAACTCATAGAGTACTTGAGCCACAATATGAAAGGTTCCGGAAGTGCTTATGGGTTTATAAAAATCAGTGAATTTAGCAGGCAGATCGAAATGTTTGCCCAAAAAAAAGAGGCTAAAGCTATCAAGGATGTAATGACTCAATTGGAAAATTATCTGAAGAATCTCCGCTACAAATAATCCAGGTTATTTTTTAAAGGACTTGATCAATTTCCTCATGTATCTTTCCCCTACTTCCTCAAAGCCCTCTTTGATTTTTTTTACTCCACAAATGTAGTTATCCACTCTCATAAGATAAATATTGTGATAGTATCGATCTTTAACGCGATATCCTATCGAGGTTTCTTGTACAATTTGCTCTTTTTTTGCTTTTAGATATTGCTTTAACATAGTCTGGGCATCTTCTACACTTTCTCCTTCTATCAGAAAACAATCGAACTCAAGGCCTTTGTATCTATAGTCAGCAAGATATCCATTATGGAGGAAACTGTAGCCCATAAAATTGCGCAGGAAAAACTTCTCGCTGTTTTGAATAAGCCCTTCATCAGGAAAAAAACCGAGGATAGGCGGCAGATTTCCCTCGTCTTTGACTCCTTTCACGATTTCCGCAGAAAAAAGCTTCAGAAAAGCATCAGCCTCTTCTCCGCAGTCAAAACAGAGAAGTTTGATGTAGTATTTCCCAACGATAAAATTCAAAGTTTCTTCTTCCAGATACCCTTGATTTCCTATAGGAATAAATGTGTTATCAATAAACCGTTCGGCGCTGTAGATTCCAAATGAATTCTTTTCGTTCCCCATATCATAGATTTCTATACTAAGGGATTTTTCGCTGGATTTCCTTTTATACTGACCCACGATCAACTCCTGAAAATCGTAAGCCAGGTATATCTCAGCAGCACCGTTGATATATTCAAAAAGCGATTGAGGAAAATAGTCCTGAGGTGCCTCAGAAAAATTCCATGCTTCAACCTGGGGTAGAAGAGAAAGCAGAGGAGAAACATCCTCTTTTTCACCCAGAAATCCTTCCCCGCTTAAAGCTAGGGTCAATAGAATAAAACAAAAGAAGGCGCTTTGTAGTCTTTTGTGCTTTGAAACTCTCATCCTTAATTCTCCCTTTATCTGTTCAGACTTTTTACTATAAGCCCAAACATCAATTTTGACAAGTTTTTTTCTTCATCTCAGTGATCAAAGGAGAGAGCATTGGGGGATGTATCCTTCATCTCCTCAATTATCCTTTAGTCTTTAATTGAAAGGAGGGGAAAAAGCGTCTTTATTGACATCACACTTAAAGAAGAGTAATTTTTAATTGAGATGGCATCAAAAGTCGTTCTTATTCGAGGAAAAGGAGTATTGAATGGAGATGGTGATATAGACCAAAAGAGGCTCCTAAGCATGTACACGCGAGGAATTCAAGCTTTACTGAATCAACAAAACCCAAAGGAAAATCTTCTCCTCCTTTTCAGACGCAATGACAAAGTAGGTATAAAAATAAACACCATAGCCGGGAAGATGCTATCCACCCGCCCGGAAGTTTCTCTATCTTTAGCCAAATTGCTGTCAGGAAGTGGAATCCAGGAAAAAAATATTATTATCTGGGACCGCACCAATCGTGAATTGAGAGCTGCAGGGTACCACCTCAACATCAAAGGCAGCGGATATGCGATTTTTGGCACTGATACAAGAGGAGTCGACTATAATCCTCGATTGATCTCGCACCTCAACATAGGAAGTCTTTTCTCTTCGATTCAATCCGACTGGATTACATCTTCCATAAGCCTTGCGATATTAAAAGACCACGGGATGGCAGGAGTTACAGCTGGAATGAAAAATTATTTTGGTACCATCCATAATCCCAATAAATACCATGATTTCAACTGTGATCCCTTTGTTGCCGAACTTTTTGAGACTAAACTTATCATGAGGAAGCATAAACTATCTATCCTGGATAGTCTGGTAGTTCAATATCATCGTGGTCCATCTTACCACGCCCGCTGGGCCGAAAAATATGAAGCTCTCATCTTCAGCCTTGATCCTGTAGCAGCTGACTTTGTCGGATGGCAAGTCATTGAAAAACTCAGGGCAAAGAAGGGACTCCCCACATTGAAGGAAGAAGATAGAGAGCCCACCTACTTAAAAACTGCTGAAAAAAAAGGCCTCGGAAAAGCGAACAGAAATGAAGTAAAAATCATAGAAGAAGAAGCATGAAATCATGAATCCCAGGTTTGGAGTCAAAACAAAATGAAAAGGCGACAATTCTTTAAAACAACGGGAGGAATCAGCCTTGTGGCTGGCTCAGGCCTTGAATCCCTACTTATGAATCTCTATGCTTTTGAAGAAAAAGCAAACCTTTCAAAAGTTGAGGCTCTCTATTACAAAAAACACTCTGACCGGGAAATCGAATGTCTTTTGTGCCCTCGATACTGTAAACTCGGAGATAAAGAGAGAGGGTATTGTGGAGTCAGAGAAAACATGGGAGGTACCTATTACACTCTAGTCTATGGAAAAGCTTGCTCTATTAATGTCGATCCCATAGAAAAAAAACCTTTTTTCCACTTTCTTCCCAGAACAAATGCACTCTCCATCGCCACTGCTGGTTGTAATGTCAATTGTAAATTTTGTCAGAACTGGGAAATTTCTCAGGTAAGACCTGAACAGGTTGAACATTACGACATCCCTCCAAGTAAGGTTGTTGATCTTGCTAAAAAATATAGCTGTCCTTCCATAGCTTACACTTACACCGAGCCTGTTGTCTTCTATGAGTACATGTACGACACCTCCAAAGAAGCAAGGCTCAAAAGAATCAAAAACGCGGTGGTCACCGGAGGCCATATCAATCCTGAACCTCTTGAAGAGCTGACTAAAGTTGTGGATGCGATAAAAATCGATCTAAAAGCATTCACCCAGGATTTTTACACTTCTTACGTCAGAGGAGAATTACAGCCGGTTCTTGATGCCATAAAAATTGTGCATAAGAGCAATGTCTGGCTCGAAATCGTCTATCTAGTTATTCCAACTCTTAATGATAGCCAGAACGAAATCCAAAATTTGTGCCGTTGGATCATGAATGAGATAGGCCCTGATGTCCCTCTCCACTTCTCCCGCTTTTTTCCCATGTATCTCATGAAAAACCTCCCACACACCCCTTTATCTACCCTTGAAAAAGCTTATAAGATCGCTCTCGCTGAAGGACTTCATTACGTCTACCTGGGAAACATCCCGAGCCACCGAGCAGAAAGCACTTACTGCCCAAGCTGTAAAAATAAGGTTATCCAGCGGATTGGTTACCAAATAAAGAAAATTGAGCTCAAGGAAGGAAAATGCAAATTTTGCAACAATCCCATTCCAGGGGTATGGACCTGACAGAAAAAACCCAACAGATCAGATCCGGAAAATAAAAACAATTCCAAATGGCCAAAATTAAAAGAGAGATTGTGGAGACAGGAGATCTGAGAAGTAAGGAACAAACTTGAATAAATACGTTCCGCCATTTTTATTGGGTTTCCTTGCTCTCTCCTTCCAAGTTTTTTTGATGAGAGAGTTCTCTGTCCATTTTTACGGAAATGAAATCACCTTTGGCTTTATTCTTGCCGCATGGCTTTTATGGGGAGGCATCGGAAGCATTTCAGCCTCGAAATTTAAATTTCATCTCAAACACTTTCCCCATATCTATTATTTAATCATTCTTCTCTTCCCTGTTTGTTTAATGGGGCTCAGGCTTTCACGTTTTTTGCTTAAGGTTCTTCCCGGTGAGATCACAGGAATAACACCTATGCTCAGTTCCTCTCTTCTATTGGCTTTTTTCATAAGCTTCCCCCTGGGAATCCTTTTTGTTTTTAACGCTCATTATCAAAAAGGAGATCTCTTTCAGGTGTACATCCTGGAATCCCTCGGGTCGGCCACCGCAGGTTTGATCGTCTATTTCTTTCTCATTCCATTCTTCTCCAACTGGGAGGGAGTATCTATTGTTGGTGTTTTTGTTTCTCTTTCGGTCTTCTTTGTTTTTGGAAATAAGAAGCAGGCATTTTTTCTCCTTTCTATCCTCATATTTCTTGCTGCATTCAGCTTCTTTGATCTTCCCAGTCAAAAACTCTACTGGAAGCCTTTTCAACTCATCCAGAGCAAAGACAGCCGGTATGGAAAACTTCAGATTCTTCAAACCGAGGAACAGATCTCTCTTTACAACAACAGCCTTTTAATCTATTCCTATCCTGATCTGGCAACTGCGGAAGAATCTGTTCATTTTGCTCTCCTCCAAAATCCAAGCGCAAAACACGTGCTGTTGGTAGGCGGAGGAGCTGGAGGAAGCTTAGAGCAGGCTCTTAAATATTCTCAAGTGGAGGTTGATTATGTCGAGCTTGACCCTGAGATCATTCGATTCTCCCTCCAATTCCTTCCTGAGAAAGAGCAAAATGTCTTGAGGAATGAGCGGGTTCACATTATCTATCAAGACGGAAGAACCTTCCTGCACAAAACTCAAAAAATATATGATATGATCATTCTTAATCTGCCCGAACCGACTACGGCTCAGATCAACCGCTTTTATACAAGAGAATTTTTCTTAAAAGCAAGAGAACATCTGACTGAACAAGGCATTTTTTCTTTCCGGGTTCCTTCGGCAGAAAATTATATCAGCCTTGAACTTCAAAATTTCCTTGCCTCGCTGTATCACACACTAAAAGAAGTGTTCCCTGTTATTGAAATTGTGCCTGGAAGTACGAACATCTTTCTGGCTTCCTCATTCCCATTATCCATAGAAATTGAGGAACTCAACAATACAATTGAAAATTTAAATCTTCAGAACACCTACGTAAGTCCACAGCTTCTTTTCTCTCGCCTCAATCCGCTCAGAGTCGAATTAATAAAAGAGAAAATTACTACGGGGAAAAAAACAATAAATCAGGACTTTTCTCCAATAAGCTACTTCTATAACTCCGTGCTGTGGAGTACACACTTTAAAGGCATGGAGAGAGAACTCTTCACTTTCTTTTCTGAACTTCGCTCCATCTGGTTCTTAGATGTTCCTCTGACTATTTTTATCCTCATACTTTTATTCCTCTGGCTGAAGCGAAAAAAGTCATCTTTTTCCCTTATTCCTCTGGCAGTTATGGGATTTACCACCATAGTCGCAGAAATCATTGTCATCATCTCTTTTCAAACTCTTTACGGCTACCTCTATAACAGAATTGCCTTCCTTCTCACTTCCTTTATGATAGGCCTTTTTTTAGGTTCTTTAAGGGGAAAGAAAAGAAAAATAATTGATTTACCCCGCCTGCTTTCTATCCAGTTTGGCTTTATCCTTCTCCTTTTCCTCTTCCAGGTAATATTAAAGACCCATCCTCCTGAATTCTTTTTCTTCGGCTTTCTTCTTGCCCTCGGTTTTCTTGGAGGAGATTTGTTCGTCGTTTCCAATTTTCTCTTCTTGAAAGAGAAAAAGAACTATGGCCTGGGCTATGGTGTGGACTTACTGGGCTCTTTCTTCGGGGCTCTTGCAGCCTCCTCAATACTTATCCCGCTTGTGGGATTCCCACACCTTCTCAAATATCTTCTACTGCTTAACTCCTTCTGTCTCATTTTTCTATTGGGCGGATTGAAAAAAACTTGACACAATTTCCGAATTATGTTCTACTGTAAAATAAGCCGTTTCTCTACTAATTCTATAACAACTATAGGATATTGTACCATTATTTGAAAGAGTAAATTCCAATGAGAATCAATATATCTCGGAAAAAAATTAGAGATTCTTTCGTGAGCAAGGTGGAAGAAATAAGCGGCCAGAATCTTCTTGCCTGTTATCAATGCGGAAAATGCTCAGCCGGCTGTCCCGCCATCTCTGATATGGACATCCTTCCCAACCAGATCATCCGTTACGCCCAACTCGGTCTTAAGGATGAACTTTTGCATTCAAAATCCATCTGGATTTGTGCTTCCTGCTTCACCTGTAACGCCCGCTGTCCCAAAGGGATCAATATAGCCGAAGTCATTGAAGCCATCCGGCAAATTCTGTTGCGCAAAAGGGAGGACCATCTCAAAATAGAAAAGCTTTCCGATGAAGAAAAAAGTAATGTCCCTCCTATAGCCATCATCAGCAGTATGAGGAAATTTACATCTTAAATCTTGAATGATGATATATATATTTTTTTATCTTATTAGCATAAGGAATCATAATGGAGATAAGTTATTACCCTGGTTGTACTCTGAAAAACTATGCGAAAAATTTTGAAGAATCAGCCTTATATTCCTTAAAAAAACTTGGAGTAGAAGTTGAAGAACTTCCACGATGGAACTGCTGTGGAACGGTCTTCTCCTTAGCTACTGACGATTTGATTCATCACGTAGCTGCCATACGAAACCTCATCCGAGCCAAAGAGTCAAATTCCAACAAAATTATGACTCTCTGTGCCATGTGTTATAACACCCTAAAAAGAGCAAACGAAAGGGTTAAGGCCGACCCAGAGAGTTTGGATAAGATCAATCAATTTATGTATCGCGAAAATATCGATTACGAAGGCGATGTAAAGGTTCTCCACCTCCTGGAACTGCTTAGGGATGAAATAAAACTCGAAAACCTCGGCAAACACGTGGTTAAATCTTTAAAAAATTTAAAAGTTGCTAACTATTATGGGTGTCTCCTGGTTCGTCCTAAAGAAATTGGCTTAGATGATATCGAAAACCCGACTGTTTTAGAAAACATCATGACTTCTTTGGGTGCAGACCCGATTGATTTTCCCTACAAAACTGAATGCTGTGCTTCCTATCAAACGGTCGATAAGCCGGAGATTGTGGCTGACCGAACTTTCCATATCCTCACTTCAGCCCAAGAACAAGGCGCTGAGGTTGTTACCGTCAGCTGCCCTCTTTGTGCTTTTAACCTTGACCACCGGCAGAAAGAAACTGTACGGGAATATCCTGAATTTAAGAATATTCCTATTCTTTATTTTACTCAGCTTATGGCTATTGCTCTGGGCTGCCCAGAAGAAGTCTTAAGACTTGATCTCAACTTTATTGATCCAAAGCCTATCCTGAAAGAAAAAGGATTGATCTGAGGAACAAATGGTACGTTTTGGCGATTTAAAAGCAAAAAAGGGCAAAATTCATATCGAAAAAGACAGGTGTAAAGGATGCGGATTCTGCGTGGAATACTGCCCGAAAGATGTCCTCGAGTTATCAGAAGAATTTAACGCCAAAGGCTACCATCCTCCTTACGTCAAAAATGAGGATGACTGCCTTTACTGCCAGCTCTGCGAGACGATATGTCCTGAATTCGCCATATTTGTCACTCTCAAGAAAGAAGAGGAGGAAGAAGGTGAAAAAGATCAAAGCAGACCCTAAAGGAGTTTTAACCGGAGCTCATTATTTAGACGGAGACCATTCTCTTGCTGAAGGAGGTCTTGCGGCTGGATGCCGATTTTTTGCGGGTTATCCTATTACTCCCTCCACTGAAACAGCTGAGAGATTTTCAGAAAGAATTCCCAAAGTAGGAGGAATTTTCATCCAGATGGAAGATGAACTCGCTTCTATTGCGGCCTTGATAGGTGCGGTCTGGGGAGGAAAGAAAGCCATGACTGTAACGTCCGGCCCCGGTTTTTCTTTGATGATGGAAAATATAGGATTGGCCTGCATGATGGAAACTCCCATTGTCATAGCTAACGTCCAGAGAGGAGGCCCTTCGACAGGACTTCCGACCTTAACCGGCCAGCAAGATATGATGCAGGCAAAATGGGGATCGCATGGGGATTACGAAATCATTGCCCTCTCTCCTGACTCTCCTCAAGAATGTTTTGACCTCACAATCGAAGCTTTCAACTTATCTGAAACCTACCGTGTCCCCACTTTTGTCATGACAGACGAGTGCGTGGGACATATGCATGAAAAGGTTGTTATCCCTCCTGCTGAAGAGATTGAACTGGTCGAAAGGAAATGGTACACAGGTCCAAAGGATAAATACCTGCCTTACAAGCCTGATAAAGACATGATTCCCTTCATGGTCAAAGCGGGTGACGGCTACCGCTTTCATACAACCGGATTAACTCGCGACGAACGCGGCTACCCTGTTATAAACGCAGAATGCCAGGATGTCTGCGTCCATCATCTTGTAGATAAAATCAATAAAAACGCCGACAAAATCATTAAATTAGAAGAACAAGAAATAGATAATGCTGAAGTCATAGTCATTTCTTACGGAATCACTTCAAGAGTCACGACAAGAGCCGTCGAACAGGCACGAAAGGCCGGTATTAAAATCGGCACAATAAGGCTCATCACGGTCTGGCCTTTTCCTGAAAAACGAATAAAAGAGCTTGCAAAGAAAGTGAAGGCATTCGTAGTTCCTGAAATAAATTGTGGCCAGGTCGTCTTAGAAGTGGAACGGTGTGCTGCAGGCCAGGCGCCAGCCATCCATGTCCCCCACTGCGGGGGCTGGGTCCATGACCCGGATGATATCTTCAAAGCCATCAAGGAGGCTGCAAAATGAAGAAAGAAGATCGCCTCGAGGAGAAAAACCCGATTGAAAGCTTGCTGAGAATGGACCGGATCCCCCATATCTGGTGTCCGGGCTGTGGAATAGGAACTGTTGTTACCTCTTTTGCCGAAGCCCTTCACAAAAGCGAACTCGATCTGGATAAGGTTGCCATCGTATCCGGAATTGGGTGTACAGGAAGAGTCGCTGGATACGTTAAGCTGGATTCTTTCCACACAACCCATGGCAGGGCTATTCCCTTTGCCACCGGTTTAAAACTTGCACATCCTGAATTAAAAGTTGTTGTCTTCAGCGGAGATGGAGATATAGCCGGAATCGGAGGAAACCACCTCATCCACGCAGCAAGACGCAACATGGACATCATGGTTATCTGTGTGAATAACTTTAATTATGCCATGACAGGAGGCCAGGTTGCGGCAACAACACCGAAAGATGCCAATGCTTCCACTGCCCCTTACGGCAATTTTGAATATTCTTTCAGCCTTCCTTACCTCGCTGAAGCCGCTGGCGCAACTTATGTCGCCCGCTGGACTGCCCTTCATCTCAGAAGGGTAACCAAATCTATCCAGGAAGCCTTTAACAGAAGAGGCTTTTCATTTATCGAAGTCATTACTCCCTGTGTAACTCTCTATGCCCGCAGGAACCGACTCGGCGATGGGCTGAATCTTCTAAAATATTATTATGAAAAATCCGAAATTCAGCACGGTGCAGACACCAGAACCCTTGATATCAGCTACCAGGGAAAACTTATTGTCGGCAAATTTGTCGATAAAGAAAAGCCGACTTTTCTAGATTGTATGAATGAGCATCTCGCCAAAGTTTTAGGTGAGAAATATCAACTCTATGGAGAAAACAATGACTGAAATCCAGTTTTCTGGTTTCGGCGGTCAGGGAATCATCCGCCTTGGCCTTATTTCTGGAAAGGCGCTTTCCCTTTATGCTAAAAAACATGCAACAATGACCCAAAGCTTTGGACCTGAAGCACGAGGCAGTGCCTGCAGTTCTCAAGTCGTCGTATCCGAAGACCGGGTTCTCTATCCCTACGTTTCAATGCCAGAAATCCTCGTCTCCATGTCTCAGGAAGCCTATGACAAATACGAACCGGAATTGCGGGAAGATGGAATCCTCATTATCGATAAGGATTTGGTAAAGGCCAGGCCCGCCCGGGGAAAAATCAGAACCTATGAGATTCCATCTACAAGGTTTGCCGAAGAGCTTGGAAACCGGATCACTGCCAACCTCGTCATGCTGGGATTCTTCACCGCTATCACTCAAATTGTTTCCCCAGAAGCTATGAAAAAAGCCCTTCCAGGCTTAGTTCCCGGAAGATTTCTTGACCTCAACATAAAGGCCTTTGATAAAGGATATAATTACGGCAAAAAAACCAAAGATGAAGAAAAAAAACAAAAGTAAGAAACAAAAGGTAAAAAAATGAAACGAACAGGCGTTTTTGTATGCCACTGCGGAATAAACATTGCTGGAACTGTGGATGTTAAAAAAGCTGCCAAGGAGCTTTCCAAACATAAGGGAGTCGTACATTCCGAAGATTATGTTTACATGTGTTCTGACCCAGGCCAAAACCTGATCCTCGATGCCATAAAGGAAAAGAAGCTCGACAACGTTGTTATCGCCTGCTGTTCTCCAACTCTCCATGAAACAACCTTCAGGAATGCCTCCAAATCAGCCGGACTAAATGAGTTTCAATGTGAAATTGCCAATATCCGTGAACAGTGCAGTTGGGTTCACAAAGACATGGATAAGGCGACAGAAAAAGCGATAAAAATCACCAAAAGTGCTGTGGAGAAAGTTCGAAGGAATGAATCTCTAGAGCCAATAAGCATCCCCGTCACCCGGAGAGCTCTGGTGATTGGCGGGGGAATCGCGGGCATCCAGTCTGCATTAGACCTGGCCAACACTGGCTATGAAGTCATATTGGTAGAAAGGTCTCCTTCCATCGGCGGCCATATGATTCAGCTTTCTGAAACCTTCCCTACACTCGACTGTTCCCAGTGTATTCTAACGCCAAAAATGGTGGAAGTATCAAAACACTCCAATATTAAACTCATGACATCCAGCGAAATCCAGGAAATCTCCGGGTATGTAGGAAATTTTAAAGCGAAAATTCTTAAAAAGCCAACTTATGTTGACGCTGATAAATGCACTCTCTGCGACGAATGTACCAAGGTGTGCCCAGTGGTTGTCTCCAACGAATTTGACCTCGGTTTAACCGGACGCCGTGCCATTTACATCCCTTTTCCTCAGGCCATTCCAGCAACTTATACTCTTGACATATCCGCCTGTCCCGGACTTCTGCCCATTGCCTGCGGTAAGTGTGCGGATGTATGCGAGCCAGGTGCTATTGATTTCGATATGAAGCCCGAGATCATCGAAGAAGAAGTGGGTGCTATTATCGTTGCTAGCGGATTCGACCTCTATGAAAAAGAGATGATGGGCGAATACGGGTATGGAAAATATCCGGATGTCCTGGACGGCCTTCAGTTTGAAAGATTACTATCCGCTTCAGGTCCGACAATGGGAAAAGTCCTCAGGCCATCAGACCATAAAGAACCGAAAGAGGTTGTCTTTATCCAGTGTGCGGGTTCCCGTGATCCAGAACTTCACTGCCCCTACTGTTCCAAGATATGCTGCATGTACACAGCCAAACACGCCATGCTCTACAAGCATCATGTCCATGACGGCCAGGCTTACATTTTCTATATCGATATAAGGTCGGGAGGAAAAGGCTACGAGGAATTTGTTCAGCGAGCGGTGGAGGAAGATGGAGTCCTTTATCTTCGGGGAAAAGTCTCTAAGATCTTCGAGGAAAAAGGCAAGATCAAGGTCTGGGGTGTCGATACTTTAGCCGGAAAAGATATTGAGATTGATGCCGATATGGTCGTCCTGGCCACAGCCATGCGGCCTTCAGAAGGAGCAGAAGAACTGGCCAAGAAACTCAAGATCGCCCTGGATAAGGACGGCTTTCTTTCAGAAGCACATCCTAAACTCAGGCCTGTAGAGAGTGTTACATCAGGAATGTTCCTTGCCGGAGCTGCTCAAGCACCCAAAGACATTCCGGAAGCCGTGGCTCAGGCAAGCGGTGCCGCCGCCAAAGCCATTGCCATCCTGTCTCAGGAAAGACTGTTCCATGCTCCCACAGTAGCAAAAGTCAATGTCAATCTCTGCACGGGCTGCGGAATGTGTGTTGATGTCTGTCCCTACGATTCTCTCTCCCTCAAAGACGGCAAGGTCGAAGTCAACGAAGTCCTTTGTGAAGGATGCGGAACCTGTTCAGCCACATGCCTGAGAGCAGCTATCCAGATTAGAAACCTAACACCTCTCCAGGTTAGTGAAATGATAAAGGTATCGCTGGGAGGCTGATAATGGCAGAAGAATTCGAGCCAAAAATTGTCGCTTTTCTCTGTAAGTGGTGTTCCTCAGCAGGAAGCGACCTGGCAGGAGTCTCCCGGATGGAATATCCACCCAATGTTGTCCCGATCACAGTCATGTGCTCAGGGAGTGTATCTCCGCTCTACATCTTTTCTGCTTTTAAAAGAGGTGCAGACGGAGTCCTTGTTTCAGGATGCCATCCTGGCGATTGCCACTACATAAAGGGCAACTTTTACGCCCGTAGAAGGATAGCTTTGGTCAAAAAGCTTCTCGATTACATCGGTCTTGAACCCCAGCGCTTTCAGATGTCCTGGGTCTCAGCGGCAGAAGGGAAAAAATACACTCAGATCATCAAAGATTTTGTTCAGGAACTCAAACCACTTGGCCCTCAAACAAAGCTGAGGAGTAACTCATAATGGTAAACCTCGAAGATCTTAAAAATGAAGCTCATAAGCTCTTGAAGGAAGGAACAGTCAAATACATCATCGGCTATGAAAGAGGCACTAACGGCCTGCTGCCAATTCCGGCTTTTATAAAAAATCCCGAAGATGTTGAAAGACTGATCTGGGATCCAACATGCGTCTTTAATCTCACGCGCTTCCTGGTCGATGAAAAAAGAAGGAAGGCAAGTGAAAAGGAGCCGGATGAAAGACCGGTTGGAGTCATCGTCAAAGGGTGCGACAGCCGGGCTCTTGTCGTCCTTCTTCAAGAGAAATTCATAAACCGGGATGATGTCTATATCTTAGGAGTCTCCTGTGAAGAGGCAGGAGTTTTAGACGAGAAAAAACTCGCCAAGACACTAAAAGGAAAAAAAGCCAAAAACATTGAGTTTACCAAAAATGATAATTTTGTTGTCATGACTGAAGACGGCAAAACTGAAATTTCTGCTAAAGAAATTCTTGCCGAACGCTGCCTCGAATGCAAGGCCAATTTCCCTGTCATCTATGATATTCTACTCGGAGAAAAAGTCAAACGAAAATCAGACAAGCCTTTTGGATCTTTAGAAAAATTTGAATCCTTATCCAAAGAAGAAAGATGGACATTCTGGAAAGAACAGCTTGATAAGTGCATCCGCTGCTATGCCTGCCGCTCAGTTTGCCCGATGTGCTATTGTGACGAATGCGTGGCAGATACGATAAACTTCGCTGTGACTGCAGACACAACGGCTGAAGAAAAGGCACAAAAAATAAAATGGGCGGAAAAATCGCCAGTGACTTCGGAAAACTTTGTCTATCACTTGGTCAGAGCGATCCATCTTGCCGGCCGCTGCATCGATTGTGGAGAATGCGAAAGAGTTTGTCCACTGGATATCCCCCTCCGTCTCCTGAATAAGAAACTGGAAAAAGAAGCCAAAGAGCTTTTTGACTATGAGGTTGGCTTTGACCCTGATCAACCCTCCCTTGTCTCCAGTTTTAAGGATGAAGACCCCGAAGATTTTATCAGGTGAGACTATGGAAAAGATACTGACAAAAAAATCCTTTCCGCAATGGGTTAAGAAGCTCTCTTTATACAAAATATATGCTCCAGTCAGAGATAACGACATCTGTAACTTGGAGGCAATAGATAATCCCGAAAGCATTGACCTGGACTGCTCCAATACTGTCCTCTCCCCCAAGAAAATCATTTTTCCCCAGAGAGAAATCTACTTAGAGTTTGAAACTTCAGACGAAAATAAGCTCCAGGTCAAAGAGATCCTCCCGGAAGAGACGCCCTCTGTTATTTTTGGCGTAAGGCCATGCGACGCAAAAGCTCTTACCCTAACAGACAAGGTTTTTAGCGGTGACTTCAAAGATCCTTATTACTGGAAAAGAAGAAACTCAACAACGCTTATCGGACTTGCCTGTAATATTCCTCCCTCCCCAAATTGCTTCTGCCTCTCGGTTGGTGGCTCACCTCATTCCAAAGAAGGTCTGGATATCCTGATGACTGATTTAGGGGACAAATATTTCGTTGAGTCTCTTTCAGAAAAAGGGAGTACGCTCATAAATCTGGCAAAGCCCCTCTTCCAGCAGCCAAAAGCTGCCGATAAGAAGGCCGTTGAAAAAACTCAGGCTGAAGCCGAAAAAAAGATCGTGCGTCAAATTAAAGACATAAAAAAAATTCCCTCTATACTTGAAAATATGTTTGACTCTCCTTTATGGGATAAAGAATCTCTGAGCTGCCTCCGCTGTGGAATATGCACGTATCTCTGTCCCACCTGCCATTGCTTCGATATCAATGACGAAGTTTCCTCTTCCTCCCCTGTCAAAGGAAAGAGAGTGAGAACCTGGGATAACTGTCAGTTTCCTGACTTTACTATGCATTCCTCAGGGCATAATCCCAGACCGGATAGATCCTCACGACTGCGCCAGAGAATCCTTCATAAATTTCAATATTTTGTCGAACTCTACAAGGATTATCAATGCACAGGCTGTGGAAGATGCATCTCCAAATGCCCGGTCGGGATAGATATTATAGAAGTCCTCGATAAGGTGAGCGATTATGGTTCATAATGACTATATTCCAAAACTGGCACACATACTGGAGATCAAAGAAGAAGTCGGTGGCGCGAGGCCCATAAAGACATTCAGGACTCAGTTTCAAAACAAGAATGACTTTTCCTTCCGCTGTGGACAGTGTGCCATGCTTTCTGTTTTTGGCAAAGGCGAATCGATGATCTCTATCTCCTCCTCCCCTCTGGTAAAGGATTACCTTCAATTCAGCATCTTGAAGATGGGAAGGGTCACCTCTGCCCTTCACGAAATGCAACCCGGAGATATCATCGGAATCAGGGGACCCTACGGCAACGGCTTCCCCATCAAAGACTGGAAAGGAAAAAACCTCATCTTTATCGGCGGAGGTATCGGCCTTGCTCCAATCTGGTCTGTCCTCAACACGGCCCTGGGGAAAAAAGAGGAATACGGAGACCTGACGTTGATTTACGGAGCAAGGACATCCAAAGACCTGGTTTTCAGAGAAGAACTGGAAGAGATCAAGAAGAAAATAGCCGTTCACCTTTCCATCGATGTCGAAGAATCCGACTGGAATGAGTTTGTCGGCTTCGTTCCTCAAAATGTAACGGATAAAAAACCTTCCCCTAATAATGCTATAACCATTACCTGCGGCCCTCCCATCATGATTAAATTTGTCATCAAAGCCCTTGAGGACCTCGGTTTCAAGGATGAACAGATTTACACGACTGTCGAAAACAAAATGAAATGCGGTATCGGAAAATGCGGCAGATGCAACATCGGCTCACATTATGTCTGCAAAGACGGTCCTGTTTACTCCTGGGCCGAACTCAAAAAACTGCCTCAAGAATATTAACAAAAACATAAAGATGAGAAAAACGGTTCAAAAATCCGAAAATTTAGGCCTGGTTAATCCAAAATATCGGCATAGAGGCTCAAATCTTTGTCTTTTTGAATCACAATTTTCCCCTCTGCATCATAATTTTGCAAATGGGTCTTTGATTCTTTCTTTGAGGAGGAAACTTTGAAAGAGAAAAAGAGTATTATGGACAGAATCGCAGAGTCAAATAAGTCTGTTATTACCGGAATCGATGAAAAGGATATTGAGTACTGGGTAACAACTTACATAATGGGAAAAGCTTATAAGGTTCCAGCTGGGCTGACAATTATGCAGGCCATGGAGTTTGCTGGGTATAGGTTTGTCAGATCTGCAGGATGCAGGGCAGGATTCTGTGGCGCCTGTGCTACAGTTTATAGAAAAGCTGGCGACTATAAACTACAGACTGCAATGGCATGCCAGACAAGAGTTGAAGATGGAATGTTCCTGGTTCAAATACCTTTTGCACCTGGAAATAAAGCCCTTTATGACATTAACAAAGAAGAATACAATGTCGGGACACTGTTTAAACACTACCCAGAGCTTGCTCGGTGTGTATCTTGCAATACGTGTACAAAAGCATGCCCTCAAGATCTAGAGGTCATGGACTATATCCAAGATGCAATAAAAGGTGATTTTAAGGCTGTCGCCAAGGAATCCTTTGATTGTATTCAATGTGGGCTTTGTGCCATAAGATGTCCTGCAGATCTCGTCCAATATCATATAGCTCAGCTAGCCAGAAGAATGTATGGGCGATATGAATGCCAAGAGCCAGAGCATCTTAAAATTAGGCTAAAAGAAATAGAAAACGGCAAATATAAGGAAGGCTGGGACAAGTTTGTTAATGCCTCTATCAAAAAACTTGAAAAACTGTATGCTGAAAGAGATAGGGAATCAGACTAATAAGGGAGGAGAAAAATGGCTGAAATAAAATTTATCAGAGGTTATCCAGAATACATGCATGAGCTTATAAATATAGTTCATAAAACAAGGACGAAGAGAAAGGACTATGACCCTCCTGCCATGAGCAAAGAAGAAAGGGAAGAGGTACTCAAGCTACATCCAGACTATGCACCCGGAGGAAAAAGAAAGATATCAATAGGTCAGAATAAGGGCGATAGAGGGCCTAATGAAGTCGTGGATCTCCTTGAGGCCTACCCTCTTATAGAAGAAGAAGAAATTGACCTTTCTAAAATTGATTACGATGTGGATATTTTAATAATAGGCGGTGGTCTGGCTGGAACATCCGCAGCCATCTGGGCAAATAGTCAAGGCATTCCACCTGAAAAAATTCTTCTTACAAACAAACTAAGGCATGGCGATGCTAATTCAATGATGGCTGAAGGAGGGACTCAGGCAGCTGATCGTCCAAACGATTCACCACTCATACATTTCTTAGATGCTATGGGAGGAGGGCATTTTGCTAATAAGCCAGATGTTCTCAAAGCATTAGTGGAAGATGCTCCCCTAATCATGCATTGGCTTTTAGAACTAGGAGCAATGATTGATATAGAAGAAAATAAAGATTTTGTAGAAAAATGGGGAGGCGGTACATGCAGAAGGAGAATGCATGCTTGCAGAGATTATACAGGTCTTGAGGAATTGAGAGTCATAAGGGATGAATTCAGAGACAGGAAAATTTCATGCTTAGAATATTATCCCGTAATTGAACTTCTCACAGATGGCGAAGGAAGGGCTGCCGGAGCAGTTCTCTGGAATTTCGAAACAGGCGACTATAAAATTGTAAAAGCTAAAGCCACAATTCTCGCAACAGGGGGCTTTGGAAGACTACATATAAGAGGTTTTCCAACCACAAATCATTATGGTGCTACCTGTGATGGTGTTGTTCTTGCATATCGTGTCGGAGCTAAACTGAGGGATGTGGATACAGTCCAGTATCACCCAACAGGAGCTGCATTCCCACCACAGATAATAGGTCTCCTTCTTACTGAAAAACTCAGGAGTATGGGTGCTCAACCAATAAATAAAGACGGAGAAGCATTTGTCTTTCCCCTTGAGCCAAGAGATGTTGAAGCATCTTCATTTATAAGAGAGTGCTATATCAGAGAAAAAGGGATCTTAACTCCTACAGGTATGAGAGGTGTCTGGCTTGATACTCCTCTCCTTGAATTAAAAAATGGTGAAGGAACAATAGAAAATGCATTTCCAGGAATGAACAGGATGTTCAAAAGATTTGATATTGACATGGCAAAGGACCCGGTTCTAGTATTTCCTACACTCCATTACCAAAATGGAGGCGTAGAAACCGATCCTGAAGGGAAAACAAATATAGGTGGATTATTTGTCGCTGGTGAAATA
This sequence comes from Candidatus Aminicenantota bacterium, assembly GCA_023133225.1. Taxonomy (GTDB): domain Bacteria; phylum Acidobacteriota; class Aminicenantia; order Aminicenantales; family Aminicenantaceae; genus JAGLWV01. The sequence continues at coordinate 26,641 of JAGLWV010000069.1, forward strand.
TCAGGTGGAGTTCATGGCAAAAATAGACTTATGGGAAATTCAACCCTTGATTGTATGGTGTTTGGAAGAAGATCTGGAATCTATGCTGCAGAATATGCTAAAGCCGTTAAAAGGAGAGGAAAGCTTTCATTGGAGCATATGAAAAAATATGTAAACATGCTTAAAAAAGCTGGAATAAAACCAGAGAGAAGAGCTCCAATACTTCTGCCAGAATACAGAGGTAAAGCGGTATTAGCAAGAATGATTGACGTATTTTAATAGTGTCCCTTTAATTACCGAGAAAAGACGCGGTGTTGTCCAACAATTCCATCAGTGCTCCCTCTCATCGAAACCGTCATATTGCGGAGATCCGGAGCAAGGGATGGTCCGAGTGGAAACGTCAGTCTGGATACTATTTGCAGAGTCACGCGGAAAACGCATTCTATCGTTACAAGAGAATCATTGGGGAACGTCTGAGAGCCAAGAATGATGATGCTCAGAAGCGGGAAGCTACGATTGGTTATGCTATCCTGAATCGGATGCGAGAAATGGGTGAACCTTTGTCGTATGCGGTTAGATAGAATTGTTTGTCAGAGGGAGAAGTGCACATTTCTCGATTCATGCAACAAAGCTGTTTGACACTGCAACAAATCTTTTATTCATACCGTAGTGAATCCACAGGATTGGCAGTGGCGGCTTTGATGGATTGGTAGCTCAGAGTGATTAGAGCAATAAAAAATGTTACAGCTCCGGCTATGATGAAAATATCGAAGCGAATGTGTGTGCGGTACAGAAAACTCTTAAGCCACCGATTCAGGAGATACCAAGCCACTGGCCAAGCAATGATATTTGCCAGAAGAACCAGTCTGGTCAGGTCCTTTGAGAGGAGCATCACGATCCTGGAGACAGAAGAGCCGAGCACCTTACGGATCCCGATTTCTTTAGTCCTCTGCTCGGCGTTGAACGAGGCCAGTCCAAAAAGTCCCAGGGAGGAAATAAAAATGGCAAATCCGGCGAGATAGGAGATTAAAGAGCGTGTTATGCGGACAAGGTTGAATTGAATTTCATATGCAGCATCCAGGAATTCGTACTCAAAAGGGAAGCCCGGGTTCAACCGCTCGAAGATGTTTTTCACTTGAGCAAGGGTATGCGGAATATTCTCTGGATGGATTTTTAAGAATATGAACCTGTAGCTCTCGGGTTCCTGGAGCAGGATGAGCGGTTCATCCACTCGCCAACTTGGATTAGGGATGTAGTCTTTGATAACGCCGATAACCGTGTAATTTCGACCACTATAAGACATGCGTGTATTAATCGGATTCTCCTTTCCCATTATTCCTGACAGTTTTTTATTGATCAATATATCCCCTGGATTGCCGGAATGATCGTTTTCTTTGCGGAAGAAGTGACCCTGGACAAGGGGGATTTCAAATGTCTCCAGAAAATCGGAGTCAACACTCATCATTGTTATGCTGGGTTTGACCTCTGGATCTTTCCCCTCCCACTGCCAGCTTGAACTGTTCGACCGTCCGCCAGTGGGAAAAGTGGAACCGGCCGAAACCTTAATTACTCCAGGGAGCTGGAGGAACTCATTTTTGGCTGTCTCGTATCGCTCAAGAAGATCCCCTCTGCTCGAGAAGAACACAAGATTCTCCATGTTGTAGCCCAGATCCATAGTCTGGAGATAGTTGAGCTGTTTATAGACCCCTGAAGCGCCTGCGATAAGCCCGATGGCCAGGCTGAATTGGATCACGACCAAAGCCTTGCGAAAACCGGCTCTTTTTAAAGATGATCCCGTAAACCCCTTGATAATCCGGAGTGGCTGAAAAGAGGACATGAATAGAGCCGGGTAGCTCCCTGCCACCAGTGCGGTTATCAGCGAGGTTCCGATCAAGAATCCTAAGAGAGGCGGGTTCTGAAGAACTTCTAGCGCCAGCTCTTTCCGGAAAAGAGTGTTGAACACGGGGAGAAAAAGCTTGGCAAGGAATACGGTCAGCACCATCGAGATCAGAACGAACAGAGACGTCTCGAAATAGAACTGTTTGATAATATCCTTTCGAAAGGCTCCGATAACCTTGCGCATCCCGATTTCCCTCGACCGATTTCCAGACCGGGCAGTGGTCAGGTTCATGAAGTTGATGCAGGCGATGAGCAGGATGAAGGCACACAAGAAGCTGATCAGCCGGATCTGTTCAATGCTTCCTTCTCCATCGCCCAGTCTGTAGAGATGGAACCGGGCAAAGGGTCGCAGGACCGGCACATATTCATCACTGCTGAATGTTTTCACGACATAATCCTTGATCTTGCGGTTTAAGTCATTGAATGACTTCCCCTTCTGGAGCTGGACGAAAACGAAGTAATTCTGGTTGGAAAATCCCCTCAGGTTATCCTCTTTATGAATATTCTTAACGTAGAATTCCAGCGGCATCAGGATATCAAAGCGAAATGTGGAATTACTGGGAATTTCCTTCATCACTCCCATCACTTTCATAGGATATTGGTTGTCAACGGTGATGACTTGACCGATAGGATTTTCGGTTCCAAAGTATTTTTTCGCAATCCGCTCTGATAGAACTAGAGAATAGGGATCCTTGAGCGCGGTCTTTGGATCCCCTTCAATCAAAGGGAACGTGAACATCTCCAGGACTTCAGGATCTGCAGGAAAGACTCTTTGCTCCGAGAAAGTCCTCTCCTTGTAGCGGAGGATAAAAGTCCGGTATCCTGCAAGGAACCGGGCCGATTCTTCCAATTCCGGAAACAGCTCTTCCAAAAGCGGACCCACACCTGGAACCGACGGCACCTGAAGCTCCTCTTTTTCCTTCTTGATATGGGCAGAAACGATGTAGATGTCGTCTATCTTCTCATGGAATTTGTCAAAGCTCAGCTCATCCTGTATCCAAAGAAGCAGCAGGACAACGCAGGTCATACCGATGGTCAAGCCAGCGATATTGATGAAAGAGTAGACTTTGTGTCTTTTAACATTCCTGAAAGCGATTTTTAAATAGTTTCTAAACATGACTGTGCTCCATTTCATGATAAATAGTGAATAATAAATTGCGGCCTGGATGGTGTTCCACAGAAGCCAGAGGAGAGCCCATCCACGGCCGTGATGCTGGCAGATTCCGGTGTACTCGATCTCGTAATCCCCGGAGATGGCGAAGAGGTCTTCATACACGGTCAACCGGCGGAGAATCCAGAAGAAAATTTTCGAGAGTCTGTCAGAGTTTTTGGTCATTTTTTCTTCTCAAAAGCGTAATCGGGCACATCGCCCCAGGCCAGCTTATGGACTCTCTGCGCATTTGATAAAGCTTTCTCGCCCTCTTGAGTCAGGGAATAGAGAACTTTTCTTCGACCGCCCTGTTTGGAAAGAGGCTCGCTTTCCCTTGATTCGACAAGTCCTCTTCGGGCGAGAAGGTATAGGGTGTTGTAAAGAGACCCGTAGTTCAAGGTCTTTCCGGTGATTTTTTTGAAGTTTTCCCTGATCGTGACACCGTAGGCGTTTTCCTTGAGCTTCCAGATGGAAAGGAGAACCAACTCTTCGTTTTTGGTCAGTTCATGCATTTTCGTGCCAGTAATAAGTATTTATTATAAATACATATTACTATAGACGCATGAAAAAGTCAAAAGGTTACCGTAAATAAAAAAAAATTATATTTCCATTTTCTATATTTCTATAAGATAAGAATTTGGTTTTTATGCACTGCTTTACTCACATTTTTATCCAATTTCCGCCCTCTAACATCCATTATTACCTATATC
>JAGLWV010000007.1 GCA_023133225.1 Candidatus Aminicenantota bacterium
CAGCTGCACAAAGGAACGGCCCCTGATGCAGTCAAAAAACAGCTGACTCGACTCCTTGGGACAGTGCCCTACAATGATGTTGTTGAGGTCGAACAGGAATTGATTTCAGAGGGATTACCTCAGGAAGAAGTGCTTAAGCTGTGCGATCTCCATTCGGCTGTACTCGATGGAGTTCTTGATCATTCTAAGGCAAAAACAGCTCCTCCCGGACATCCAGTGCATACATTTCAGCAAGAGAATCGTGCATTACAGCACGAGATCAAATCCTTAGAAAAATTATGCACAGATGTCGAACAAGCAGAAAGCACTTATGATTTAAAAGCTCTTTTTGTTGAGATACATCAGCGCTTTAATGCCATCATGGACGTGGAAAAGCATTACCTGCGCAAAGAATACCTCCTCTTTCCTTTTTTAGAAAAACATGGAGTGACAGGCCCTCCCACTGTTATGTGGGGAAAACACGATGAGACGCGTGAACTCCTCAAGGGTGCTTTGGAAGCCCTGGGTGAAAAGGAGAGGATCAATTTAGACGATGCCAAAACTGTTATAGAGCTCGTCATCAAACCTGCATCCAAGGCCGTAGCGGACATGATCGGGAAAGAGGAAGAAATTCTCTTTCCCATAAGTTTGGACACGCTGGATGATGCAGAGTGGTTCGAGATTGAAAAACAGAGTCTTGAATACGGTTTCTGTCTTTACGATCCCAAAGAAATCTGGATACCTGAAGGCGTTAAACCTGATGACAGTATTCCTGAAGAGAGGGACAAAATCCAGCTCCCTAGTGGGAGTTTCACGGTCACGGAACTGACTACCATATTAAACACCATTCCTTTTGATCTCACATTCGTGGACAAAGAGGATAAAGTTAAATTTTTCACCCAGGGAAAAGAGAGGATTTTTGCCAGAAGCAGAGCCATCCTTGGCCGCACAGTGCAGCAGTGTCATCCACCTTCAAGTGTCTATGTTGTGGAAAAGATTCTGGACGATTTCAAATCTGGACGGGAGGATCATGCGGCATTCTGGATCAATATGAAAGATCAATTTATCCTCATCGAATATTTTGCCTTACGCGATAAGGACGCCAAATACCTGGGTACAATTGAAGTCAGCCAGAATTTGACAGAAAAAAAGAAACTGCAAGGGGAGCAAAGACTCCTTCACTACACAAAAGAAGATATAGAGATTGAATAACAAAAATTCAGACTTCCAGATAACGCCGGAGACCAAGATCAGTGCGCTTTTGGGTCAATTTCCCCAGCTGGAAGAGGTACTGATGAAGATGGCCCCTGAATTCAAGAAACTGCGCAATCCCATTCTCAGAAAAACGATCGCCAAAGTCGCTTCGCTGCATCAAGTGGCCGCTCTTTTTGACAACTCCCCATCGCTAAAGCGCGGGGATTCTCCAACTTATACCCCGAGGGGCTTTCGTGTTTGGAGTTCCTGCTTCCCGGTGGCGACCAACGTCTCCACTCCACAGGCTGATACCGAATGTCCTTCGGCCAACTCAAAATATAGCAGCTTGCGATACAAAAAGCAAGAAAAATTTGCGCCTTATATCCCCATTGCTAAAGTAAGGGGCTTTACGGCTTTGTCTGGTAAAGTTCCACTTCCAGAGATGATCAACACATTGAGAGCGGAAGCCGGCATTCAAGATCTGTTTACTGACGATGTTTCCGGGATGACGCTATCCAAGGACAAGCCCTCTTGGTTTTCAGAGTCGAAAATTACAGCAAATTTGGATATCCGACCTTTGCTTGAATCCGGGGAACAGCCCATTCAATACGTCTTGAGAGAATGCCAAATACTCAAACCGGATGAGATCTGTGAGGTCATTTCACCTTTTCTTCCTGCTCCTCTGATCGAGCAGGCCGACAAAAAAGGGTATCTTGTCTGGTCCAAAGAAGAGAGTCCACATGTTTATAAAACCTATTTCACGCCTAAAAATAAAAGCTAAACCCATTTCTCATTTTCAGGAGAGAATATGCTGAACTCTATTATTTTCATTTTAGCATCCTATTTCGCCGCAAGCGGTGCCACTGTAGCGGGATTCGGAAGTTCCACTCTTTTAATTCCAGTCGCTCTCCTTTTCATGGATATAAAGACTGCAATCTTCATTGTGGCTTTTTTTCATCTATTCAATAATCTTTTCAAAATAAGAATGTTCTGGAACAAAATTGATTTTAAAACATTTTTGCTCTTTGGAATCCCCAGTATCATTCTAGCCTTTATTGGAGCGGCTCTCATTTCTGTGATACCGGTAGATATCATAAAAAGTATTCTGGCAGTTTTTTTGATCATTTATTCCATTTATACCATTGTCAATCCAAAATTTGCTCTAAAGAAGACAAAGGCCTATGCTGTTGTCGGAGGCAGTTTCTCTGGATTGCTGGCAGGTCTCATTGGCATGGGCGGTGCGATAAGGTCGGCTTTTTTGATCGCATTCAACCTTCCTAAAGAAGTCTACATCGCTACTTCAGCCATGATCGCGGTTGTTATAGATGTCGCTCGAATCCCAACCTATTTTTTCACAAAGGTCGTTCAAGGGAGCGGGCATTATATTTTTTTATTCTTTTTGTTTGTGAGTGCTTATTTGGGAGTGAAAACGGGAAAAATTCTATTAAAAAGAATAAACCAGAAGACTTTCAGAAAAATCGTGTCCATAGCCCTTTTGCTCGCCGGTTTAAAAATGCTCATTCTTTAATAAAGGAAGAAAGTATTAATGGAGTTTCTTCTTAAATTTTTAAAATCTTTACTCAATTCATTGAGCTCAGTCAAATTGGCCATTTTCCTGTTGATTTTTATTACCGCTGCCTCAGCTTTAGGAACTCTCATTCCCCAGCAAAGAAGTACGGCTGAGTATGTCGCCCGGTACGATCAGCTTGCGCATGTCTTCATCCGATTCCAGATCACCAATCTCTATCACTCAGGATGGTTCATCGGTCTGCTTTCTTTATTTTCCTTGAACATTTTTGTCTGCACTTTAACTCGTTTCCTTCCCAGATTGAGAAGGGCTGTTCATCCCAAGTTAATAACGGATAAGAAAAACATACTGGTCCTTAAAATTAAAGACAGTTTCGGAAAAAACTGGAGACTGGCTAAAACACAAGAAGAGTTTAAAAAAGAGCTATCATCCAGGCATTATCGGCTCAAAGGAGAACTCAAGGGCAACAGGGCTTTCTTTTCAGCAAGAAAAAGAATCTTGGGCCTGTTTGGAAGTGATGTCGTCCACCTCGGCCTTCTTTTCGTTCTGGCAGGAGGAATCATCAGCGGCTCGGGAGGAACCAGGGAGCATTTAATCCTTAATGAAGGACAAATTCTTCCCGTCTCAAAAGCTGATTTTAAAATCAGGCTGGATAAATTCGAAACAGAATACTACCCGAACGGCAGCGTCAGAGACTGGAAAAGCACTCTGACGGTGCTGGAGAATGAGGAGTCGATCCTGAGCAAAGTCGTCGAGGTTAACCATCCACTCTCCTACAAAGGATTTGTTTTCTACCAGAGCAGCTTAGGCTGGAACTGGTCAAATCCATCGGTCGAGATCTGGATCAAAAAAAAGAAGGACCCTTCATTTTTGAAGAAAAAAGAAATAAAAATCGGGGAAAGAGCCTTACTCGAAGGCGAAAACGTCCAGATCTCTGTTCTCCGTTTTGTTCCTGACTTTGTTATCACAGAGAATAACGAGATAGCAACACGTTCTCTCGATCCGAACAATCCGGCCGCCTTCATCAAAGGACAACGAGGAGATGAGAAAATATTTTCCGGCTGGATCTTCGCCAAATTTCCTGATTTCTCCCGCATTCATCACATCAAAGAGGCAGATTTTTCCTTTGAGCTCAAAAATTTTAAAGGCAGTCAGTATTCGGTTATTCAGGCCTCAAAGGATCCGGGTGTCAACTTTATCTGGCTGGGATGTGCTTTTGTCATGATAGGTCTCAGCTTTGCCTTCTACTGGCCACCACGCGAGATAAAAGTCATTCTTGAAGAAAGCCATGGAAAAACAGAAGTTGCCGCAGGAGGGATTGTTTCCAAAAACAGAGAAGCCTTTCAGCTTGAATTCGAGAAAATTATGGCCTCATTGAGGAGAAAAAAGTGAACGAGTCAACTTTATTTCTGATTACTTTTATCCTCTATATCATTGCAGCCTTTTTTTATTTTTCTTTCCTTTTTACGAGGAGAGAGGATCGGGCACGATTCGGGTTTATATTTGCTTTTGGAGGACTTCTCATTCATACACTGGCTCTGATCTGGAGAACAGTTGAAAGCGGCCATGCTCCATTCACCAACATGTACGAGTCTCTCTCTTTCTTCGCCTGGTCGTCTATTCTTGCTTATGTCATCATAGAGTTTAAATATAAAATCCGGAAAGCAGGTCCCTATTTTTTACTGATTGTCATCGCTCTTATGGCGCTGGCTTCCTCTCCATTGATGCCAAAAGAAGCAGCTCCTCTTGTGCCGGCCCTCCAGAGTTACTGGCTCTGGCTCCACGTATCGGTTACTCTCCTCGGTGAGGCTTTCTTCGCTATCGCCTTTATCACCAGCATCATGTATCTTGTGACTGAATCGAAAAATAGAAGAGGAGTGAAGACCGGCCTTACAGCGGAAAAACTCGACTCCATCAGCTACCGGTGTATCGCCATAGGATTTCCTCTTTTTACGCTCGGAGGGCTTGTCTTTGGTATGATCTGGGCGTATAAGGCCTGGGGAGCCTACTGGAGCTGGGACCCTAAAGAGACATGGAGCCTGATAACCTGGTTCGTCTTTGCTCTTTATCTCCACACACGAATCGTCATGGGCTGGAAAGGGCGGCGTTCCGCATATGTTGCGATTTTCGGATTCTTATCGGCCCTTTTCACTTACTTTGGGGTGAATTATCTGCTCGCCGGCCTCCACAGTTACGCATAAAATGACATCAGCAGTATTCATAAATAATCTCGTAAACTCTTTTAAACGAAGATTTGACCCCCTTTTAACTGAAAACGAATACGAGCCTTTGACACCAATTTTTTCCTGTGCTATAAGTTTTTAGTTAGAAATAAAAAAGAAATATAATCGATATCCAGACAGGGGAAACGAATACCAAGAACAATGAAAAAACAGATCGGACAATACCATGTTCTCACAGATACTGTCTTGCAATCCCGTTTCTCACATGCAGAACTCACAAAGCTGGCGATTGCAGGAGGGGCGGATACCATCCAGTTCCGTGTGAAGATTGGGGCGACGCGGGAGATGATCGGGATGGCCCGGAAGTTAAAACAATTATGTGCAGAAGCGGGCATAACGTTCCTGGTGAACGATCGAGTGGATGTGGCGATTGCCGCAGACGCAGACGGCGTTCATCTGGGGCAGGATGATTTCCCTATTCTGCTTGCACGTGAATTATTGGGGGAGAGCCGGATCATTGGCGGGTCTGCAGCGACTCTTGAAGAGGCCCGGAAGTGCCTTGCGGAAGGAGTAGACTATATCGGATTTGGGCCCGTTTACCCGACCACATCCAAAGCGGATGCAGGCCCTGTCTCCGGGATCGAACTCCTGAAACAGGTAGTCGAGGCTGTCCCACTGCCGATTATTGCCATCGGCAGCATCAATGCAGATAATACGGCTGAGGTAATGCAAGCAGGTGCACACGGAATTGCTGTGATCTCTGCCGTCTGCTGTCAGGAGAATCCTGAACAGGCGACAAGGGCACTTTACAAGGCCCTGCACAGGAGCACGCAAAGAGGGCACCATGTCTGAAACTCTGGCCACCATTGGAGAATTCGGAATGATCCACCGCATTCACAAACTTCTCCAAAAGGAGGGTGTCCAGGCTCCCGGAGTAACACTGGGAATCGGTGACGACACCGCGTCTTTCCAGCCGCGTCCAGGGTATGAGGTTCTGGTCACCTGTGACTGCCTGGTGGAAGGACGACATTACCTGCCTGATTTTATCAGTCCCATGGATTTAGGGCGGCGGGCCATGATCATCAATATCAGTGACATCGGTGCCATGGGCGGTAAGCCGCTGTATGCTCTCGTATCATTAGGATTAAAAACAGACACGCTTGTTGAAGATGTGGAAACCATGTACCGAGGATTCATCATGGAACTCAATCCTTTTGAAGCCTCAATTATCGGTGGTAATCTCACCGGTTCAGACGAAACCAATTTCATTGACATCACTCTGATTGGTGAAGTGGAAAAAGATAAACTCATGCTCCGTTCTACGGCCCGTGAAGGAGATGCAATCCTTGTCACAGGACATCCAGGTCAGGCCGCTGCCGGTCTGCAGCTGCTGCTGCATCCTCCATCAGCCAAGGATTTGGGTAAACATCCACTTGTACGCATCTATAACACCCCCTCTCACCGCGCACAGGAAGGCCGGGCGGTTGCGCTTTCGGGGAATGCAACAGCGATGATCGACACCAGCGATGGATTTCTGGGAGACCTGGGACACATCTGTCAGGAGAGTGGTGTAGGTGCTGAGCTCTTCCAAGAAAATTTCCCACTCAGTAAGGATCTGAAGCAGGCTGCGGCACAGCTCAAACGGAATCCTTATGAGCTGTTCCTGCAGGAAAGCGACGATTATGAACTGATTATCACCTGCTCTCCAGACAACGCAGCTAAGATCGGTTCTGTTATCGCTGGAATCAGCAATGTACCTGTCAGCGAGGTTGGAAAAATCACCCAAACTATTGGGAATATCCAGCTGATATCCCCTGATGGTACTCGGCACCGCCTCACACCAACCGGATGGAACCACTTTACGAAATGAGGAGGAGAGAATGTTTGACCAACAACTCGCACAAAAAGCAGGAGAAAATCTGAAGAACCTCCGGGAAAAGAAGCCTCTGATCCACAACATCACGAACTATGTGGTCATGAATTATACCGCCAATGCATTGCTTGCCTGCGGCGCATCACCTGTGATGGCGCATGCAGCAGAAGAGGTGGAGGAGATGGTGTCCTTTGCAGGGGCACTTGTACTCAATATCGGAACCCTCACCCCCTACTGGATCGATTCGATGCTCAAAGCAGGAAAACGGGCCAATGAACTGGATGTTCCGATCATTCTGGACCCGGTCGGTTCAGGAGCCACAAGACTGCGGACCGATTCTGCCAAACGACTGATAGATGAGCTCTCCATAAAAGTAGTCCGGGGAAATGCCTCCGAGGTGCTGTCCCTGGCCAAGGAAGGTTCCAAAACCAAAGGTGTTGACTCCATCCACAGCGTGGACGAGGCATCAGATGCTGCTCTCATACTTGCCAAGGAATTGAACACAACTCTTGCCATTACGGGTGCGGTGGATCTGATTACAGATGGAGAACGCATCTACCGTGTTTCCAACGGGCATGAACTGATGGGTTATGTCACGGGGACAGGTTGTACAGCAACGGTCATTATTGGAGCGTTTTTGGCCGTTGATAGTGATCCTGTCGAAGCAGCAACCACCGCGCTGGCGTATTTCGGCCTGGTTGGCGAGAAAGCAGCCACAACAGCACATGCCCCCGGCAGCTTTCAGATAGCCATGCTCGATGCGCTCAACACGATAGATAAAAAACAGATGGAGGAGGGAGCGAAGATCCATACTCCATAGACAACTCAAACAGCTTTATAAATCTCAGCCGCTACTTTTCTCTCCATAATACCCCAGCATAAGAACACCGGAGAGAGCTAAATCTTTAAAGAAAATCTTTGTAATTTTATATTCTACATCATAATTATAAATTTAAAAGATAATAACTGCACTTGAATCGCTCTGGCAAAGAGGTGAAAAGTTCCTCGGTATTTCCTATTCCATAATATCCGGTGCCATGACCTGGATCTCTGACAGCCATTTTGTTTCAGCTGTTTGCAAGGAAGGTGCTTTTGGGTGTCTGGCAGCGGGAAACATGGAGCCTTCCTTACTCGACCTTGATAACAAGAAAGAGAACTGATAAAATTCTGAACCAGAAATAAATAAAAGGTATCGGCAGTTTTTATGAATAATTCAGGCTTGGCAGTCTAATGGTTATAGGTGAACTTTCAATATTTCCCACAAGTGAAGGAGCTTCGGTAAGTCAATATGTCAAAAAAGTCTTGAAAGTCATTGAAAGCTCCGGTCTACATCATGAGACCGGCAGCATGTCCACAACCATCGAAGCTCCAGATATTGAAACCCTGCTTAATGTCGTTGAAAAGTGCCATGAAGCTCTGGTGAAAGCGGGAGTAAGGAGGATTCACATAGATCTAAAAGTGGACCACCGCCTGGACAAAGACGCCAGTATCGAATCAAAGCTCAAAGCCATCGGAAAACGATAATTTCAGAAATTACTGTTTGTCATTGCGAGGAGCGTAGCGACGCGGCAGTTTCATAATTTAAATACCTCTATCAAGATTTTATGAGATTGCCACGCTCCTTACAGTCGCTCGCAATGACATCAAACACGTTACTTCGAAACAAACTTACTATTTAATCTTCTCTTTCAAGCACGCTATTCTACCTCACGCAAAAGCGGCTGGGTAAGGCAGGTCGGACCGCCTGCTCCTTTCCTGGAAATCTCCTCTCCCTCATACTCCCAGACTTCAACGCCTTCATGCTCCAGCATTCTTTTCGTCTGAGGATTGCCGGATATCATGACACACTTTCCGGGAGCCAGGGCGAGAATATTGCATGCCATTGTTTCAAATTCATCATCCGGGACGTCGAGGAGTTTGATACCGCGTTTCAGTAGCCGTTCCAGAAAGGGAACAGGAAGAAGATTCGAATAAACCACGGCTAAACCATGATCAACGGGGCTGATGAGAGACATGAGATGCATAACATCCTCAGGCCCTTTCCAGTGGGGCAAGGGAACGACTACATATTCATCGATGAAGCCACAGGTGAGTTCTTTCAACTGACGGATACCTTCATCGTTTGTGCGGTAGCCACGGCCTACGGCAATGGTCCGCTCGTCGAGCCAGACTACATCGCCCCCTTCCAACCTTCCCTCTCCTGTAACAGAACCAAGAACAGGGATGTTCAATTCCTGGAGAAATTTCCCAGCTGCGAATGGCTCTCCACGGCGTGCTTCTTTTCCCATGCTGCACAGGATGGCACCTTTACCGGTGATGATCAAAGCGTCACGCACATAAATGGAATCGAG
>JAGLWV010000070.1 GCA_023133225.1 Candidatus Aminicenantota bacterium
TAAAAGTTCAGGCATCTAAGCCTGCGGTATTAAAAATGCACACAGGAGGTTTTCGATTCTTAGGAAAACTGGTCATTCAGGCATTTTTTTTATTAATCTCATGAAAGAATCATTTTGTCTTTAAGGAGGTGCACCATGTTTAAAAAAGCTTTATTTATATTAACCCTGTTTACGCTCGCTAACTGTGGCCATGTCATTCTGGTTCCGCCGGAAATTGATCTAACACCTCATAAAAGTGTTGGTTTGATTTCTTTTTCAATCGAAAATGCGGAAGGCCAACTAGAGGAATTGGCTACTCAGCGTTTTTTACAGGTGATCACCCGCTTTCAAACGGAGATCGAGGTGATCGAGCTTGGTACAATCGATGAAGTTTTAGGAAAAGTCAACAAAAAAACTCTTGATTATGAGTCAACGAAGGACATCGGAGAGTTTTTTAATGTGGCATCGTTTTTTTATGGAGAGATTAAAGTCTCTGATGTTAAACCTCATATAGATATTGCCGCTTTAATCCGGAGTTTGAGAATACGCGCGAGCTTTGATATTTCTATGACATCCCGTCTTTTCTCATCGGAGACAGGGGCAACTCTGTGGACCGATTCATCAGACAGGAAAGGAACTTTAGCCTTCTTGAGCATGAGTAAAGACAGGCTTCCTTATTTTGATATTAGAGATCAGGATGAAACGTATAAAAGACTCATTGAAGACCTGATTTATGATTTAACGCGGGATTTCCGTCCATCTAAAAGACGAGTACGAAGATGAAACTTGGAACATAGTTTTCAAAACAGCGCCCAACTGAAGCGACATCATGAAATTGACTTAATACGGGCGCTGTTAGTCCTGGGACTCATTTTATTTCATACTGCAAGAATTTTCGACACCGGTCACTTTTAAATGATTTGAATGGAGGAGTTTAATGAACAGAAAAAATCATCTGGCTTTTAAAATATATGCCTGCCTTGCTCTTTTATGCTTGCTTTTTATTGCACCTCTTTGTGCGGTTGAAAAAGGCAAGGCTGAAAGAATAACCACCTTTGAAGAGCTCGAAAAGGCGATCGCCCAGGCACAAGCAAGAATCCAGACAAGCCCTAAAAAGGTGGAGGCGCACTTCCGGTTGGCTCAACTCCTGCGCATGGAAGGCAGGTTTGATGAAGCAGAACTCTCTTTGCAGAAGGCGTTAAACATAGAGTCGGCACACAGTGACAGCCTGCTTGCCTTGTCCAGGCTATATTGGGACACCTACCAGTTTGAAAAAGGAGCACAGGTGTTTGAAAAGGCTAAAGCCTTAGCCCCTGATAAGATAAAAACGAAGTTGCTGGAAGCGAAATATGCCATCGATAAAATGGATTTTGATGCGGCTGATGATGTCTACCGGGGCATACTGCAGAAAAACTCCCAGTCTGCCTCAGCTATTTGCGGAATCGCAGAAATTCTTTACTGGAGAAACCAGTTTAAGGAATCGGAGAAGTGCATCAGGCAGTGCCTTTCTATAAATCCCGAATTTTCTAAAGCCTACCTGCTGCAGTCGTTGATCCACCGCATCCGCCAGGAAAATGACAAATGGAGAGAATCCGGAGAGAAAGCAGTGGAACTGGATCCTTTTGATGATGTTGCCAGGGCAAATCTGGCCAATATCCGGGTGAGAGGCCAGAAAAAAATGCAAGAAGCGTACGAGCAGTATACTCTCGCATTGAAAATAAATCCTTATTCCCGGGTTGCTCACCTATATCTGGGAAAAGGGTGGACTCCTAAAGATTACAAGGAATACAAGATCGAAGGGGATGCAGAGACAGTCACTACACTCAAAGAGCTTCTTGAAGAAGGCGATAAGGCTCTCCTCAATTTAGAGTTTGACAGGGCTGAAGCGGCCTTCAGCAAAGTCATTAAACTTGCGCCCTCAAACATCAAAGCTCTGATCGGCAGAGGTACTCTGAATTATCATCAGGGAAAATACAAGACTGCTCTGACCTGGTTTTTTAAAGCGCTGGACATCGATTTTGATTATGGATTAGCCCATTATGGGATCAGCCGTTCTCTTCTTCGGCTGATTGACAGAGTCAACGTCAAATTCGCTGAAATCGAGAGAAAATTCGCTGACAAAGATACACCCGAGCCACCCTACCTGAGAGATGTTTTCATAAACTATCATCAGCTCGATGCCGACCTGCAGAAAATCCTGCGGTTTGCAGTCAAACCTTTAAACAAATATTTAAAGACCCTGAAGATTGGAGGCGGTACATTTTACATGATCCCGTTTCATAAGCTTCTCTGGGAATCTCCCTATCTTGCCAGAATAAAGGGGACACGCACTTTTGATTTAAGGCTGTGGGATGATGTCAAAGGATGTGGAGGGTTTCACTCAACAAGCGGGATGGATTATGAAAAAAACGTCAAGTATCTCCGTTTTAATGTTGTCGCACATGAGTTTGCACATCAGGTGCATTCGTTTTTGACTCCAGAACAGAAAAAAGAAATCAAGCGTCTTTTTCTAAAAGCAAAAAAAGAAAGAATAACCCTGGATTTTTATGCGGATTTTAACGAATGGGAATACTTTGCCGTTGGAGTGGAAGCCTATGTCTCAGAAGAAAAACTGGCCGACCAGAAGATCGGATACGGCCACACACGCAGCGAACTCCTGGCAAAAGACCTGGACCTCTATAATATTATCGAGAGCCTGAATCAGAGGGAAAGCTACGTTGAGAATGAAATCCTGGCAGTCATCCAAAAAGGACGAAGATTGAGAGGAAAGGACCGCCAGGAAAAGGCTCTGAAGATCTACGAGGAGGCTCTCAAAGAATACGGCCGCCATCCTAAACTGCTGGAAGCCATTGCCAATATTAACAAAACCAAAAAAAAAGACACTGGAATAAAGTCATAAAGGGGGCATAAAGGGAATCGGACCCCCATTCCCGGTTCTTATTGAACCCTAGCTTGCCTTCTATTCATACCTTATGCTATCTGCCGGATTGGCG
Organism: Candidatus Aminicenantota bacterium; assembly: GCA_023133225.1. GTDB lineage: Bacteria > Acidobacteriota > Aminicenantia > Aminicenantales > Aminicenantaceae > JAGLWV01. The sequence continues at coordinate 2,973 of JAGLWV010000070.1, forward strand.
ACAGCCGCCTTGACTGCCTGGAAACCGACAGTCAGAAGTGCAATTCCCAGGGTTGCCACAGCTGAGAACAAAAATATTGTCACCCCGATGCTGATCCGGTAAGGATAATTCTGAAGCCAGTTCCTCATCAGAATGTAACCCACAGGCCAGGCAATAATATTGGCTACCAGCACCCACTTGGCGAATTCTTTAGTGAGAAGAAGTACAATTCGCGATACCGAGGCCCCAAGTACTTTGCGGATTCCGATCTCTTTGGTCCGCTGTTGTGCCATGAATGAAGCCATGCCGAATAATCCCAGGCAGGAAATGAATATAGCCAGTCCGGCAAAATACCGGACGATCTTCCCAAATTGGGCCTGGCCGCGATAAAGGTTGTCATAATCTTCATCCAGAAACCTGAATTGAAAGGGGAAATCAGGATTGAATTTGATATGTGCTTTTTCGATATGAGCCATGGCCTGTTCCACATTTTTCGCGCCGATACGCATAAACATATACCGCGCAGCTATCCACTTTTGCCGGAAGAAAAGGAGGATAGGACCGATTTCCTCATAGAGAGGCTTGAAGTGAAAATCCTTGATGACACCGACGACCGTATAAACTCGAGGCATCAGTTTGTCATCTTCTTGAGAAATCTGTTTTCCGACAGGCGATTCTTCTCCCATCAGCCGGGCAAAATTCTCATTGACCACAACATTCAAGGTGTCAGGCCGGCTGTCAGGCGAATAGAACCGTCCATCGGCCATTTCCATCTGGAAGGTTTCTATAAATCCAAGATCCACTCCCATGTAGGTCACCAGCGGATCTACATCTGGCAGGCGGCCTTCCCAATTCCATCCGTTCCCATTCCAGTAAACTCCGGTGGGCACATGGGATGACAGAGTGACCTGGTGAATGTTTTGATGCCTCAGCATCTCTCCTTTAAAAATTTCAGCGGTTTGAGCAAGATTTCCACTGAGTGGAATATAGACGATATGTTCTTTATTCAGACCGATGTCCCTATCGTTTAAAAAATTCAACTGCTTAAAGATAACAACCGTGCCAATAATCAAAGCTATAGAGATAGAAAATTGAGCAACCACAAGAACCTTTCGAAAAACACCTCCACTTGCACCCGACTGCAAGGTTCCCTTTAGGACTTCAACAGGTTTGAATGACGACAGCAGAATGGCAGGGTAACTTCCTGCGAACAGACCGGCAAGCAAGGTAATACAAAAGATTCCCGCAAGAGACCAGACATTCGAGAAGAGACTCAGTGATTTCCCGGAGACTTTTTCAAATGCAGGAAGGAAAAGTTGAGCCAGGCTCAAAGCTAACGCCAAAGCGATGAAGCTCATGAGGCCCGCCTCGCCGAAAAACTGCCAGATGATGTCTTTTCTCTGCGCTCCGACGACTTTTCGCATGCCTACCTCTTTAGCCCGGTTTCCGGAACGAGCTGTGCTGAGGTTCATAAAATTGATACAGGCTATTAAGAGTATAAGAAACGCGATGATGCCGAACATTCGCACCTGCGGGATACGGCCGCTGCGTCCCATCAGTCCATGCAGACGAAGATTTTTATAGGGAGCCAGAAACAGAGTGATGTTCGAGCCTTTGTCCGCAGTCTTGACCCGGCCTGAGATTTTCTGGCTGAATTCCCGATAATCGGTGTTTGGGTCAAGCTGCACAAAATTAATAAAAGAACAGTTAGACCAGGTATCTATAAAGTTCTCTCTAATAAGCTCCCTTAAAAACTCGAAGGACGCAATAAAATTGAAACGCAAGCTGGAATAAGGCGCAATGTTTTCAAATACACCGGTAACCGTAAAGTCGTATGTGTTGTCTACAGTTACGATCTTACCGAGTGGGTCTTCCTCTCCGAAATATTTACTTGCCATATCTTCTGACATGGCAAGTGAATGGGGAGCATCCAGAACCGACTGAGGGTCACCCTTTATTAAGGGAAAGCTGAACATCTGAAACAGGGAAGACTCCCCAAAACGGATCCTCTCGCGGAAAAGTTTCTCTCCATAACGAATGAGCATGGAACGGGAGCCGTTCTGTATCCGGCCGGAGTTGATGATCTCAGGATATTCGGCTTTGAGTGAGGGAGCCACAGCGGGAGGTGCTCCAGTGCTGTGACCTGTCTCTTTCCCAAATTGAAGCGATGTAGCGACAATATGCAGGTCATCGGCATATTCATGGTATTTATCATAACTCAGTTCGTCCTGTACCCAGAGAAGAATGAGAATACAGCTGGCTATTCCAATCGCAAGACCGGCAATATTGATGAATGAATAGCTTTTGTGTCTTTTGATGTTTCTCAATGTGATTTTAAGGTAATTTTTAAACATTTAAATCCTTGAATAGACTCTTATTATCTTATCTCTTATATATAAGACGTTGGAAAGACAAAAAAGGTTGATAAACTAATACTCAAATCATATAACCTGGAATGGTAGAATGTGTGTAGAATGTATTAATTGACTTGGAAATATCACTTTGTTATAAATTCTTGATAAAATGATGTTCAGGGACAAACAGGGAGAAACAAAGGAAAGAATATGAAGAAGAATGCGGGATTTGATAATGAGAAATATTTAACAGAACAGACTTCTGCCATCCTTGAGCGGCTCAGCCTTTTTGAGAGCAAGCTGTATCTTGAGTTCGGTGGAAAGCTCCTCTTTGATTATCATGCCGCCAGAGTGCTGCCGGGATTCGATCCAAACGTTAAGATGAAGCTCCTGCAGAAGCTGAAAGACAAAGCGGATATTATTCTCTGCATCTATGCTGGGGATATAGAAAAGAAAAAATTAAGAGCGGATTTTGGAATCACATATGATGTTGATGCCCTGAAACTCATAGATGACCTGAGAGAGTGGGGACTCGATATTTTAGGAGTGGTGATCACCCGTTTTGATAACCAGGCTTCGGCAAAAATATTTAAAAATAAACTGGAACGACGGGGCATTCAAGTCATTACACATCGCTACACAAGTGGATATCCTACGGATGTCGATCTCATCGTCAGTAAGGATGGGTATGGCACAAATGCATATCTTGCTTCTGAAAAACCATTAATTGTCGTGACCGGGCCTGGCCCTGGGAGCGGTAAGCTGTCCACATGTCTTTCCCAGATGTATCATGATTTTATGCATGGTATCAAAGCAGGATATGCCAAATTCGAGACCTTTCCTATCTGGAACCTGCCTCTAAAGCACCCTGCTAATGTAGCTTATGAAGCGGCTACGGCAGACATCGGAGATTTTAACCTTATCGATCCCTTTCATCTGGAGGCTAACGGAATACCGGCCGTCAATTATAACCGCGATGTCGAGGTTTTTCCTGTGGTCAAACGTATCCTTGAGAAGATTGCCGGATCCCAGCCGGTTTACAAATCTCCAACAGACATGGGAGTCAATCGTGCAAGTTCGGGAATTTTGAATGATGAAGTTGTAAAAGAGGCGGCAAAACAGGAAGTGATACGGAGGTATTTTCGGTATAGCTGTGAGTATGTGATGGGATTTGTGGAGAAAGATACCGTCCAGCGTGTGGAGCTTCTCATGAAGGACCTTGGCATAAATCCTGAAAACAGAAGAGTTGTGGATCCTGCCAGAAAAGCTGCTGAGGAAGCCATTCTGATGGAAAAGGGAAATAAAGGAATTTTTTGTGGAGCAGCTATCGAACTAAAGAATGGTTCAATAATAACAGGAAGAAACTCTTCTCTTATGCATTCTGCTTCCAGTCTCATATTGAAGGCCATAAAACACCTTGCAGGAATTCCCGAAAAAATCCCTTTGTTATCGAGAAACAGTATTGAGTCGGTCGGTACTTTGAAGAGAAACATTTTACAGTCGAAAACAGTGAGCCTGAATCTTGAAGAAACAATGATCATCTTGTCCATCAGCGCTGCCACAAATCCCACCGTACAGCTTGCATTGACCAAGCTTAAAGAGCTCAGAGGGTGCGAAGTCCATATGACACATATTCCGGCTCCTGGTGATGAAGCCGGATTAAAGAGGCTGGGAGTTAATCTCACAAGCGAGCCAAATTTTTCGACAAAGGATTTGTTCGTAGCATAAATAAAAAAAGCACTCTAGATATGATCCAATTTTCCTAAGAGTCGCACCAACTTTCTAAAGGAGGTACTAACTGATGAGAGCTAAAATTTTATACTGCATCATCATTTTATTCATTGCTGGGACCTGTCTCCAGGCCATGGCCCAGGAGTCCAGGAGTCCTCTCCTTGATTCGTGGGAACAGTACTTAAAACTGAAAAAAAGCTCAGAGTTCGGCCTGAAGTGGATTTCAATCGGGCCTGTCATGAATTCGGCTAGGGTTGAAGCTGTTCAATGTGTTCCTTCAAAACAGGGAACCATGTATGTTGCTTTCGGCTCTGGGAATCTATGGAAAACCACCAATAACGGACTAACCTGGAAGCCAATATTCGAGAACCAGTCGGCCCTTGGTATAGGAGACATAGCACTGGCCCCTTCAAATCCCGATATCATCTGGCTTGGCTCGGGAGAAAGCCTTAAAAAGCCAAGGAATTTCACCATGCCTGGCACCGGCGTATTTCGTTCTGAAAATGGAGGTAAAACTTGGGAAAACATGGGACTCCATGACTCCTATCACATCGGCGAGATTGCCGTCCATCCGGAAAACCCGGATATTGTCTTTGTCGCAGTGCTGGGCCATTTCTGGTCGACCAATCCTAATCGAGGTCTTTACAGATCTACAGACGGAGGGAAAACATGGGAACACGTCCTTTTCATTAACGAGCGTACAGGGGCAAACGATGTTGTTATCGCCCCCTCCGATCCAAATGTTATCTATGTTTCCATGTGGGAAAATAATCCCACGATATACGGAAAAGAAAGCGGGGTTTATAAAAGTACGGACGGTGGCAGGACATGGACCAGGCAAAAAGGCGGATTACCCGAAGGTCCGAGAACAGGCCGGATCGGCCTGGCTGTTTCATGGTCTAACCCTGATAAGGTCTATGCC
>JAGLWV010000071.1 GCA_023133225.1 Candidatus Aminicenantota bacterium
TACTGAAAACCGGGCTATAATGTTAATGTTATTGAACATAAATGAAGGTGTCGGCAGTTTTTATGAATAATTCAGGATAATTGAATGTAAAATGAAGAAATGCTTAGTTTTCCTGGGCTAAAAAGTAGTCTGAAGGTTTAATGTCGTATTTTTCAGGTTCTAGAGATTTTATGATACTCCTTTTATATTCCTCTGTTTCAGGGTCTCTCTCTGTCAAATCGATAATTTCTCCGTCAATTTTATTCCCAATCTCATCGGTAATAAGTTTCACTTTAGGTCTGAGAATAAAGGCCACTTCCGGGTTTGTTTCTGTCACTATGCTCAGCTCACCTGTGTTAAGAGCCACAAGGGTGCCGATAGGATACACTCCTACCATGTTGGCGAAAATTTTGAGCAGGACAGGGTCGAATTCCTCTCCGCTTTTCTCTATCATCAGGCTCAGGGCTTCGTCTCTGTTCAAGACATACTCTCGATAGGGCCTTTTAGTGGTTATCGCATCAAAAAAATCACATATTTTAACGATTTTACTGAACAGACTTATGGTATCCCTTTTCCAGTATTTGGGGTATCCGGAGAGGTTTGCCCAGAGATGATGCTCTAAGGCAACGTAGATGGCCTTAACAGGAAGATAGCTTACATCTTTTAGACAAACCAGTTTTCCTGCGCCATGGTATGTATGCCTCTGCATTATTTTTTTTTCTTCGTCGTTTAATTTCTCTTTTTTATCGATGATTTCTTTAGGGACACCCAATTTTCCGATATCGTGGAAAAAAGAGCTTATGCCTAAATCTATTAATTCTTTTCTGTCAAGACCTAATCTTCTTCCAAAACAAACGGACAAAATGGAAACATTAGCTGAGTGATAGACAATGTAATCATCAAAATTTTTCATATTAGTTAAGCCTATCATAAAAGCCTCATCCTGGTTTATGATATTGACTATGGATTGTATAAGTCTTCGAGAGGTTCTTAGTCGAGGCATTTTTTCTTCTGGTTCTTTGTTAAAAACATCTTTAAGGTGGACGATGCTCTTAATAAATACTTTTTTGGCGGCCTGTTTAACCTGTTCTGGTTTCTTGCTCGCGGCTCTTTCAAAAGGATGGAGTTTTTCTAAAAATATATGGTTGAGTCCATCGCTTTCTATTTTTGCTTTGAAATCTTCAAAAGGATTTTCACCATTTGTCTTTGAATTTGCAAGAAGAACAACAAATTGGTTAAATTCATCATTATCCAGACCAGATGCAAAGCCGAGTAATCCTATTTCTCTTTCTCTGAATATTTCCGCCAATAATTTAAACTTGTGGAAGCTGAGAAAGTCAAATTTGACTCTAATGGTGTTGAAAAATAATGTATTTTCCCGAAAATGGAATTGAGCTTGTCCCCAATCATTTAAAATATTCTGGAGCATGGTGAAGAGAGGACTTATCTGTTTTACAAAGGCAAGGTTATTGGGCGCATAGATTTGGGCGGTTTTCAAGGCTGAAGAAAACCGGACAAATAGTTCTTCTGCTGTTTTAAGCAGGGCCTTTTGGGCAGGATCAATATGATTTTTTCTTTCTTCCATTTAATTAACCTGTATTATTCATAAATAATAATAGAGGCATCGGCAGTTTTTATGTAAAGTCAAGGTTAACCATCTTCTGCATCGATTAAGATTTTCTGGGTTCATCTTTACTAGCAATTTTCCACAGCGCAACCTTACAGGCGTGACGGATGGTTTTATTCCGTGTTTTAGAACCTTTCATTAAAGCTGTCAATGCTTCAGGAGTGGCCATTGCTTCCAGGGCAGGAACAGTGCAGAGGCGCGTCTCATTTAGCTTAGATCTATAAAAAATCCTCCATTTTTTCAAAAGAGAACGAAGAAATACGCAAACTTCTGTACTTTGAGCCATTGCCAAAAACAGTAAAAGAGCTTTCTTCTCCATCTTATTTCTTTCTTGGAAACCTTTTGTTTTAACCAATTGCATAACGTAGGCCAATGTCGATTTATCTCCAAAATATTTAAGGCCCACAGCCGCCAGCGTGCACACTTCCGGCTCCTCATCAGAAAGAAATTTTATCAGGATCTTATTGGCATTCTCATCCTCAATATTTCTCAGAGCCTGGATAGTTTCGAGTCTTACGCTTTTATCTGGATGGGCAATAAATTTTTCAAGATAGGATATAATTTTCTTTCCCCTTATCCTTCCTAACAGAGATATGATTTCTTTTGTCAGAGAAATTCTATTGCCTTGGGCAAGGTCAACAAGGGAAGGGAGATCCCTGCTGCCCATTTCGAAAAGGAAATGTGAGGCTTTCAGCCGGGTAAGAGGATCTTTTGAGATTTCCCAGATATCAGCAACAAGGGGCAGAGTGCGTGGTCCCAGAAGTTTTAAATATTGAAGTAAAGAGTCAAAATTTTCTATCTGTCCTTCCAGGAATGATTTTTTCAGGTGACCCAGAGAGCTTTGATCTCTGGCTTTTTGGAGGATTCTCTCCAGTAGTTTCGCCTTGTCTTTAGAATGTTCAGAGAATGTTTTTTCTAACTCCCGGATGCGGTTTATAATTAAGGCAGCTAAGTCATAATTGAATTTATAGATAACTTCCTTAAAGCATTGATTAAGGACGTTTAAAGTCGCTGCAAATTGGTCATATCTTTCTTCTAAGAAAAGGAGTTCAAAAAGCAAATTTACCATCTCGAACATGGGTGAAGCTACCCGACATTCTTGTATCATGGACTCAATCTTAGGAGTTTCATCCTCGCTCAGGGCTGCTAATTGGGAAGGAATCATTATGTTTTTCTGATTATTTTTATCGTCTTTTCCCGCTTCCTTGGATTTACTTAAGTGAAGACCTAAAGCAATGCTTCTTCTATCGACATCTTCCCTGTCCTGACGAGTGAGGGGTACCTTTCCTTTTGAAAATTCTGTTTTATCGATTTCAAAATCTGTTTCTTCTTCTGCTGTGCTGATATCGGATTCAAGAAATTCATCGGGAGCAAAATATCGGATATGAGCAAAGTCTTTTACCCAAAGAGAATTAACGATGTCAATATTTTCTGGAGGAAGGTCAGAATCTGCTTTTATAGTCACTAAAAATTCTTGGAGCTCATTCTCATCCAGGCCTTTGTGGAAAGACAGCTCTCTCATTCCATCTTTAAAGAAGAGAAAAGGAAGGCTAGTCTGTTTCTTTTCATCTTGAAAAACTGTTTTTCCTTTGTAAATAAGTCTAAATTCATTGATAGTGATGAGTAACATCTCGTATTCGTCAAGAAATTCCCTCATTTTCTCAGCAAAAGCATCAAAAGAGTATTTAATGGAAGGACTTTCAGGGGGATAGATTTTCATCGAAGAATAGGCATTTCCTAATAATTTTAGAACTAACTTTACTTTTGCTGTTTCTTCAGGATCGAGTTGGATTTTTTTTTCTTGCTCAACAACCTTTTGCCTTTCTAATTTTGAAAAGTTCATTTTCGCCTCTGTCTCTGGAGAAGCACGAGCCTTAAAAGAGATTGGTGGATTCAGAATATGTTTCATAAATTACTCAGTAAATGGATAAAATGGGCTTAGTCGTAACAGAAGACAAATAATTGAATAGAAATTCATTGCTGACCTTTATTGACGTAACTATAAATACATGAAGAAATCTGCAGGTTCAATAGCCTTAAAAGATGAATTATGGAGTGATTTTTTTGCCACGTTTTTCTCACCCTGAATGAGGAGGAATATAATCCCCAATGAAGAAGACTTATTTTTGGTGTTCTTGTGAAAGAACGCCCTGGTTTTTTTCTTCCTTTAGTTTTTGCAGAAGTTTGAAGGTTTCTCTGGTTGGAAAAAGATCATAGTCTCTTGTCAACAACTCAGAGGCTTTTTCATAGTTCTTTATTATGATGTAAAATTTTGCGGAATAAAGCAGGACCAAATGATTTTTAGGAAAAAAATTCAGCATTTCGACTACAATCTTTTCTCCCTCTGAGATTTCCCCTTTAAAGGCAAGAAAAAAAGCATATATGAAGTAAAAATGTTGTGATTGATCTCTTCTTAATTTTATTAACTTATTGAAATACTTTTCTGCCATATTAAAATTTTTTTTAAAAGTAAAATATTGGATAAGATTCTCGTATATTTTCACTTCATATCTTGAATAGAGATGATGTTCTTTTTGAGAGAGAATAGAATTAAATATCTCCATTGCTTTTTTTTCATCCCTCGGGAGATATGTCACCCCAACATTAAATCTTGCCAGCAGATTTTCCCTTGAGGTATCTTTAAAACTGAGCCAGAAATCGGTTTCATTTTTTCCGAAAATTTTATTTTTTGGATACATCTCAACCGCGTAAAAAAGAAACAGCAAAGACAGGAGAACGATCGAGACAGGTCTGAACTTCATTTTTTTTAAGAGGATAAAAGCCAAACATGTGAGGAACAGGGCTGATGGCAGGTAGAGAAATCGCCAGGCAATATAGATAGCGGTGGATGAGACAAATATGATCACGACAGAAGGTAAAAGAAGGAGGTAAAAAGAGACAAAAGCAAGTACAAGGGATGTATTTTTTACTTTTTTTGTCAATAACAGAAATGCTGAGATAATGAAAAGTATAGTAATCATTCCACCAAAAATCTGAAGAAAAATGTTGTTAAAAACCTTATATGAATCGACAGTAATGCTTAAAAGGAATGGAAAAAAAATCCGGAGAGAATAAAAACCAATTGTCGAGAAGAAATCGAACAGAGTTCTCCCCGAGGGTTCATATCCTGGTGAACCCATAGCAATATTCCTCAAAATGAACCATAAAAGAATGCTGAAGACAAAAGGAATCATGGGAATAGCCGAATCTTTGAATCTTGGCTTACTCGCATACAGAATGAAGAAAAATATAAAGAATAAAAAAATGGTGTTTTCTTTAGAGAGTAGCGAACAAAGGTAAAAAAAAGAAGAAAAAGCTAGAGAAAGATAATGGTTTCTCTTTAAAAATTTCAAGAAAAGCAATATAGACAAGGATGCAAAAAGGAATGAGAGCAAATCGGTTCTTCCTGAGATCCAGGATACATTTTCGAAATGAAAAGGAAAAACAGAAAAAAGCAAGGTACTAAAAAAGGATGTGAGTAAACTCAGTCCAAGGTTTTGAAGGATAAAATATATAATGATTGTATTCAGTATTTGGATGAGGATGTTTGTTAAATGAAAACCGGCTGGATTAAATTCCCATGTTTTTCGGTCAAGCCAGTATGAGAGGGAGGTAAGTGGCCGGTAAAACTGTCTTGACCGATCTAAACGGATGCTGTTTTCATCTGTGCCAGAGAAGCCTCCAAAAGGAGTGAACAAAAATTTTTTTAAGAAATGAGGTGCTGAGATGTAGGGATTTTCAGTTATGAAGTATTTATCATCCCATAGGAAATCTCCCTTCATAGACGGCAAGAAAATGGATAGATTAACCGTGATTATTACTAGAATGAAAATGAAATTAAATCTTATGTTTTTTTTCAATTTTTCTGCATTTCAAATAATATCTTTTTCTAGTTTACTCGAATCATCGCAATAAATCATCCTTTTGGGTGAGAAGTAAAGGGAGAAAATCCTTCCAGCAATCACCCCTAAAGGCTATTTACTTGAAGTATGATTTATATTAATTTTAGTTTGACAATGGTGTCAGGGTATAAAGGATGTTTCCGGCCGTAATGAAAAAGAGGGCATAAAATGGAAAAATTAAAGATATATGTTTTCAAACACTTCGAGAAAATTCTTATTTTGACAATTTTATTATGTATTATAGCCATTAGTTATTTTGTGCCCTATAAAATCGGATTCCTCAATTTCTTCTATCTGCCCATAATCGCAGCCGGGTATTCCCTGGGTAGACGGATGGCTGTTCTCACTGCTTTTCTCTGCATCCTGGTCGTAGTTGTTTTTTTGCTGCTCTCCCCCTCTTCCTTCTTTACGGCCGACACAGAGAAGGTTTATGTCATAGTAAGCCTCACCGCCTGGGGCTCTTTTTTAATCCTGACAAGCGCGGCGATGGGATATCTATACGAGGAAAAGGAAAGAAAGATCAAAGATTTGAAGGCTGCCTATATCGGGATTCTGGAGATTCTCTCCAAATACCTTGAATCTGCGGATAAATACACGAAAGGCCATTCGGTCAGGGTGTCTCATTTATCAGAAGATATTGCCCGGGTCATGGGATTACCCTCTTTCGAAAGAGAAAATATTAAGGTTGCAGCCCTTCTCCATGACATTGGAAAGACTGAGATAAGCATGGACATAGTCCGTAAAGCAGCCTCTCTGACTTCTTCGGAGAATGAGCTGATGTCATCCCATTCAGAGAAGGGCGCAAGGATCATATCTCTTGTGGGAGGAGTATTAGAGGAGGCGGTTCCGATCGTTATAGCCCATCATAAATACTATTTTGAAGACAAGGATTTTTCATCCAGTGATAGGGATAAGATTCCTATCGGAGCAGCAATAATCGCTGTCGCCGACTCATACGACGCCATGATAACAGACAGAGCCTACCGGAGAGGAAGACCCCCCTGGGAAGCCTACAAAGAGATTGAGAAAGGAGCGGGAAAGCAGTTTCATCCGCATGTGGTTAAGGCCTTTAAAGAAGTCCTCATGACTAAAGAAAAGTATAGATTTGAAAAAGAAGAAGCAGTTATGTAGAAATCAGGGACATGTACCGATTTTGTGAAATCGGTAACGTGTCCCATGATTTCTTAATACTCTGGATGGTATCTTCTGATTTTGCTGGTGGATACTTTGTATTTTACTAAGCCAGCTGCGATGATTAAAGCACAAACGATGCCGTCTAAAACAGGAACCCCCAGTTTTTCTTCCAGATGCTTATCCAATCCTGTCATCCCAGCACATCCCAGGACGAGGACTTCTGCCATATCTTCCTTGATGGATGATTGTGCGGTCTCCATGTACTTTAGCTCATCGCTTTTTTTAATCGTTTCTTTCCTGGGGGCTCTAACAGAGGCCAGAACATCCTGAAGGTGATATTTTCTCGCAAGGGCTTCTTTTATGGGTATAGAATGTTCGGAAGTTGTAAGGACTGAGAAGCGGTGTCCCAGCATAGAAGCAATTTTCATTGACGCTTCTGCAATTCCCACGACAGGTTTTCTGGTGATTTCTTTCATAACGTCGATATTGGGGTCATCGTGACAGGCGATGATAAAGGCATCAAATTTATCTTCATTTTCTCTAACAAGTTGTATCATCCCTGGAGCAGCTTTAATCTCATCCTCATAGGTTTCAATAAATTTCGGCGCCCCTGGCGTAGGTTTGCATGTTACCTCGAATTCTCCAGCGGAAAAACTTTCTGCGGTTCTCTGGATGGCTTCGGTCATTTCAAGGTCACTGTTTGGGTTTATGATCAATATCTTCATGCTCTCTCTCCTTATTTTGCAGTTTTTACGTATTTTTTTGAAGCATCAATGAGCTTTGTTGCATATTTATTCCTGGCGCTTAAGTAATCATTCATTAATTTGAAGAAAACGCCGCTAAGCGCCAGGACTGCTACCAGGTTTGGCAGCGAACAGACACCTACGGATATGGTTGCAAATACCCATAATTTATCAACATCAGCGATTCCTGCAAATATCATACCCGGGATTAAGTAGAACCATTTAAGGTATTTCATCGCTTTTTTGCTGAATACGTTTAAAACAGCGGTTTCAAAGTAAATAAAGAATCCGATTTGAGTGGACAGGCAGAAAGTCAGTATGGAAAAAGAGATTAATGCGCTTGAAAGACCTGTAGGAAGAACAGAGGAAAAAGCCTGGATGACCAGCTCTATGCCTGATCGCCCGTTCGATAAAACACCTGTGGAGAGGACAGCAAATGATGTTATCGTGCAGATAACAATTGTATCTATGAAGACTTCAAATGCTCCCCAGAGCCCCTGTTGAAAAGGATGTTTTGTGTTTGCTGTAGCATGGGCCATGGGTGCTGTGCCAAGGCCGGCTTCGTTCGATAGCATACCTTTTGCCATGCCTTCTTTGATAGCAACAGCCACTGCCGCCCCTGCAAATCCTCCGGTGGCTGGTGCAGTTGCGAAGGCATACTTGAATATCATTCCGAACACCTCAGGAATTTTCTCCCGGTTAAGGATAAGGATTGTTAATCCGCCAAAGATATATACAACGGACATGAGAGGAACGAGCTTTCCACAGAATTGCCCGATTCGCCTAATCCCTCCTATGACCACAAAACCTGTGATTATGGCCATCGCTCCTGTTACCATGTAAGGATTAATATTATAGCTCGTCAAAAAGGCGCGGCCTACTGTGTGTGCCTGGAGCAGGGATGCGCTTAAAACAGCATTGATAAGCACACCTATACTGAACAGCTTGGCAAGAAATTTCCAGCCTAATGCTTTATTGATGTAATACATCGGTCCGCCGTGGAGGCGGCCTTTTTCATCGATATCTCTGTAATGTACGGCGAGTGTTATCTCAGCAGTTTTAGTCATCATTCCGAGTAAAGCCAATAGCCACATCCAGAATATTGCTCCCGGTCCTCCGATTGATAAAGCTGTGGCCACGCCCGCCATATTCCCCATTCCAACAGTACTGGCTAGAGCCGTGGTTGTAGCCTGGAAGGGTGTCATCTTTCCCTTTTCATCGGCTTCTGTCTTTTCAAAGATCTTCCCAAAGGTATTCTTCAGGATAAATCTGAATTTTCTTATCTGGAAGAAACCGGATTTCATTGAGAAAAACACAGCAACAAATGCAATAAAGACCAGAGTCCACGGTCCCCAGAGTATGTCCTCGATCTTAGAGGCAAGATCCAGTATGCTTTCTAACAATCAAAAGGCTCCTCTTGCCAGGAATCGGATATAAAAGATTGTTTCCATCAAAGCTTCACTAGTCACAACAGGTGAAATTGCCACCCAGCGCAGGACGGTTTTATTATCCAATTTGGTCATCGATATAGAGCGTTTGCCCTCTGTCATGATTCTCTCATAGATGTATTGCTGCAGATGATCCAGTTCTTTTTCCGGAAAGCCCTCAGGGATGATGCGGAAGCAGAGAATCCCTGTGTCAGGCTGGTGACACAGCTCAATATCAGGTTCGCTCTTAAGCTTATCAGCCGCAGCCTTGATCGCGTCGAGAGGAGCACGAAGTCTTTTGATCGCTTTCGCCATTCCCTGATATCGCAGGGAAGTCACGAGGGATAGGGCAGAAAAGGGCCGGGTGGATGGAGCTGACTTCAGCCCAGGATTTGGTGTAGAATCCCTTTCAGGATTGAAATAATCGGCGTGAAGCACCATCCTGCGGAAGTCTTTCCGGCGGCGCACAAAAAGCAAAGAATTTGGGATGGGAATTCCCAGTTGTTTGTGCGGATCCCAGGACACTGAATCCGCAAGCTCTATACCTGAAAATAAAGGCTTCCATGCAGGAACAAGGCTGTAAGCCAATCCGTAGGCGCCATCGACATGAAGCCAGACATCGGAATTCTCACATAGCTTTACTATGGGGAGGATCGGATCAACCGAACCGGTGGAAGTCGTGCCTGCTGTAGCAACTACGCAAAAGACTTCTTTTGTTCTTCTCTGATTTTTTAAGGTTCCTTCCATGCGCTTGACATCGATCCGGCGATTTCTGTCAACATCCAGAGTCACAAGACTGTTTTCCCCAAGTCCCAAAATACGCAGGGCATGCTTTAGGGAAAAATGTGCATCACAGGAAGCTAATATCCTCAGATCGCCTGGATTTGCAAAGCCCTGCAGCCCTTTACGGGCAAAATCAAAACCGTTTTTTTCGGCTTTCCGGTGGAGTGCCATATACAAAGCTTGTTGATTGGCATAGGTGCCGCAGTACATAAACGTGGCATCAGAATCAGGGGAAAGTCCAAAGAGCCGGCATAAAGCTCTGCCGCACAGTTCTTCCAACATTGCTCCACCTGGAGAAACCTGCCAGTTTGTTACACCTTGATTGTAGGTGAGGGCAATCTTTGCCCCGAATTCAGCTCCCTCTTCAGGGAACGAATTAAACATTGATTGGAATTCAGGCAAGTCATACCGCATCAGGTGAGGAAGGAGGCGTTCTTTGACCAGTTTGGTTAAAGTCTTCAGGGAGATTCCTTGATTTTGAAAATCAACGAGAGGTTCTAAATCCAGGGCGACTTGTTCAGGTTGGGCTCCCGAGTATATGGAGGCTTTGGTGTTATTTTTCATGGCTGTTCCTCCTTGGAAAAAATGGCAGGCTTGATGTTAAAATCATAGTGATGCCTTGATGGACTGATTGAGCCTGCGGTGGAGATAGCGGCCTCTTCCTTTCTTGGCGAAACAGCGGTCTCCATCAATGATAAGCTCACCGCGGGAGAAGACTTTTTCGATTTTACCTCTTATCTCTATGTTTTCATAAGCAGACCAGTCAGTAGCCATGTGGAGAGATTCCTGGTTCATTGTCCATTTGGCATGAGGATCAAAGATTACAATATCCGCATCAGCGCTTGGAGCGAGGGTTCCTTTTTGCGGTGCCAGACCGAACAGGTTGGCCGGCGTGGTTGAAACCAATTCAACAAATCTTTGTAGTGTAATCCGCCCTTTGGATACACCCTCGGAATAGAGCAAGTTGAGCCGCGGTTCAATCCCCGGGATACCGTTGGGACATTTGTCGAAGCTCTCTGCACCGAAGAGTTTTGCTTCCCACGAATAAGCCGCATCATCAGAGCTTACCATCGAAACACGGCCATCTTGAAGGCCTGCCCAGAGCCGGTCCTGGATGGATTGGCTTCTGAGTGGTGGGGAGCAGATCCATTTGATGCCGTCTTCTCGTTCCAGCATTTTGTCTGTAAAGATTAAATAATGGGTACATGTTTCAGCGAAAACATCCTGACCTTCACTCCGGGCCGCTCCAACAAGCTCAATGCCTTTGTCTGTTGCCATATGAACAATAAAGAGACGGCTCCCTGTTTCCCGCACCAGTTGAATACAGCGGCTGATGGCTCTATTCTCGGCTTCCGGGGGCCTGCTTTTGGCATGGTAGCCGGGTCTTGTCAGACCTGAATGGATCATCCGCGGAACGTTTTCTTCTATCATATCGTTGTCTTCGGCATGAACCATTAACATGCCGCCAGCGTCTCGCAAACGTTCTAAAATACATCTTAAATCCGAGTCTTCGACCATAAGTCCCTCATTGCGGTAAGTCATGTAGCACTTGATTGTCGGAGCTCCTTCTTCAACTAAAAGTGGGATCTCATCTAAGACCTCTGGTCTGGGCTCCGTGATAACGGAATGTATTCCCCAGTCAACCAAAGCCTTCCCTTCGGCTTCTTCTTTTTTGTTTTTAAGAGTGCTCATCAGATTATCGCCGGGACTCTGATTTGAGAAATCGATAATACTTGTAACACCTCCATAGGCAGCTGCCAGCGTGCCAGTGTAGTAATCATGCACGCTGGTGGTGTTCATAAATTCATCGTTGAAGTGGACATGGGTATCGACTGCACCTGGAAGCACGAGAAGACCTGCCGCATCAATTTCAGCATCAACCTTATGATCTGAAAGGTTGTCTAAAGCTGCGATTCGCTCACCTCGAATAAGAACATCCTGTCGCGAGACAGTTTGTCCCAAAACGACTGTGCCTCCTCTGATCAATGTTGTCTTTGTTTTTGTCACGATTTTCCCTTCTTTTTTTAGCGAAAGAATCTTAACACCCAAAAATTCTGAAGTCAAAAGTTACACATTTTGAACAGGTGTTATAAGGAGTATTTCTCTATTATTTGACTTCAAATTTTTCCTAATATAAGCTCATAAAGGAAAAGGGTTGAGAAATCGCTAATTGTCGAAAAAGCAGATCCCTTTAAATAATAAAGGCAGGGACAACTGTAGGTGAAGATAAAACTGAATTGGCAGAGAAGGGCGATAATAATATTCGCCGGGACAATATTCCTCTTGAGCATCATACTAACCATATTTGCTGTCCGGGAAGCGGAAAGAGAAAAGTTAATCAGGGAGAGCGAAATAGAAGAAGAACAACAAAGGTCATCAATACTCATTATTGATCAGGTCAAAGCAATTATATCTGAGGCAGAGGCAAGGATAATCAGGCTGGTTCGTGGCGCTCAAATCCAGTTTTATGGAAAAGAGCTTACTGAAGTTTGCAGGAGGATAGAAGAAAGCGAAGAAATAGTTGCTGATATTTTCCTTGTCAGCGGGAAAGGGGAAGTCAGTTTTCCGCTCTTCGAACCGCTTTTCCTTCTTCCCGGAGAAAAACAGGAAATAAGAGAAAGACCCATTGAGATCGAGGCTGATTCTCTATTGAAAAGAGCAGAGACATCTGAATTCAAGACAAAAAATTATCCTCTGGCAATAAAGTCTTATCAAGAACTGATGGGTGCGACTTCTGATAGTGACTACCGAGCCATGCTCATAAACAGGATAGGAAGGTGCTACACGAAGTCCGGAAAACACCTTAAGGCTGTTCGGGCCTATCAAAAGATTTTAAAAGATTATCCAAGAAAAGTAAGCTCTGATGGAATACCGCTTGGAATCATAGCTCAGTATCAGATAGGAAACATATACTTAGGGACAGGGAAAAAGATAGAGGCTGCTGAAGCATTCTTTGAACTCTACAACGGCCTTTTGGAATCCAAATGGCTGTTGAATAAGAATCAATTTTTTTTCTACCGAAATAAAGTCAAAGATATGTTTAAAACATCCACAGTGGATACAGACGAGACAAGGGATGGAAAAAGTCTCATGAAAAAATGGAGTGAAATGGAGCAGATTGAAGAAGATAAATTAAGAAAGATGGAGACCATAGAGAATCTCATACAGAAGGTCATTCCCCTAATTAAGACAAAAAAGCCTGCCTCAAGTGAGGCCTCTGGAAGATTCCTTCACCTCTCTGAGACAATCGGAAAAGAACTTCATCTGGTTTCATATACACATATCAATGAACATTCAATCTTTGGCATAAAAATAGATTTCGAAGTCCTGGCAAAGAAGCTTCTTCCCCCAATTTTGGACAAGCTTCCACTGAGAAAAGAATGGCATGTCCAGATAAGAGATGAATTTGGGAATACGGTCTCTGGCGAAGATATCACTAAGTTGATAGACCCAACTTCCCTGTTAACCTTTTCAAAAGGCTTTGAAGAAGATTTTCCTCCTTGGAAGGTTAATATTTTTCAAACCAACCCGGGCTCAGCGCAAAGGCAATTTAATCTGAGACGAAATATCTACATCCTCACTGTAGCAGTTGTAATATTCGCATTGCTTTTTGGAGGATTGTTGGCGATAAGGAGTACGGCGAAAGAATTGAAGTTGGCGAAGTTAAAGTCAGATTTCGTATCCACAGTTTCGCATGAATTCAGGACACCTTTGACTTCTATTCGGTATTTAGCGGAAATGCTCCAGAGAGGGCGTGTGCAAGAAGAAGATAAGAAGCAAGAGTATTATGAAACGATAACCAGTGAAAGCGAACGCTTGAACAGACTCATTGAGAACTTACTCGATTTTTCGAAAATTGAAGCCGGAATGAAAGAGTATCAGTTTGAGGTGACAGATATAACCGAGTTGGCAAGAGACGTTAGCTCTCGATTTCAGAAGCAGATTGGCCGTGAGGAATTCATCATAGAGAGTGAGATGTCAGGCCAGGTGCCAAAAGTATCAGTAGATAGAGAGGCAATCTCCCGGGCTCTATTCAATTTGCTCGATAACGCTATAAAATATTCGGGGCAAAGCCGCAAGGCATTTCTTCGTGCCTGGCCTGACGGGGAAAACATATTTCTGGAAGTGCAGGATGAGGGAATTGGTATCAGCAAGCAAGAGCAGATGAAAATTTTTGAGAAATTTTATAGGTCTGATGATATACGGAACAGTCGCATCGAGGGAAGCGGTATTGGTCTAACCCTGGTAGCCCACATTGTCAAGGCACATGGAGGTGAAGTGCTGTTGGAAAGCGATGTGGGAAAAGGGACAAAGGTTACTATAAAACTGCCTGCGAAACGAAAAGTGGATAGAAAAGGTTGATAAAAATGGCGGAAAAAATGGATAAGATTTTAATTGTCGAGGATGACAAAGCCATTCTCATGGGATTAAAAGATGACCTGGAGTTCGAGGGATACGGAGTCTCTATAGCCTTGGACGGCAAGGAGGGTTTAAAGCAGGCCATGGAGAAGGAGTTCCAGTTGATAATCCTTGATATATTGCTTCCAGAACTGAATGGCTTCGAGGTGTGCAAGAAGCTCAGAGAAGCAGGGAAAGACACACCGATTCTGATGCTTACAGCGGCAAGGACAGAGGAGATGGATAAAGTGTTAGGGCTGGAGTTGGGCGCTGATGACTATGTCACAAAGCCTGTGGGATCAAGGGAGCTGGTGGCAAGAGTGAAGGCTATTTTAAGAAGGGCAAGACAGAAGGAGAAGAGTGGAGAAATTTACGAATTTGGTGATATCTCCGTAAATTTTAAAAGCCACGAGGTTCTCAAAGCCGGGCAGCAATTACACTTGACCGCTTTAGAATTTAAGCTGCTCAAGCTCTTCATCGAACACAGAGGAGAAGTACTGACTAGAGATACCATGCTCGGTGAAACGTGGGGCGATGCTATTGTTTCTCCCCGGACAATAGATCCACATATCGTCCACCTGAGAAAGAAGATAGAGAATAATCCTTCTAACCCGGAATATATTATCAGTGTCAGAGGTGTCGGATACAAGTTTAACGGGTAAGAAAATCTCAACTAAAAATTATTGAAAACTCAACTCAGTCTTAACACTTATTGGGAGGGAATTTGATATTATTCTCCAGGAAAAAGAATTTGAGAGGATATTTGATTGTGAATCCAACAAAAATTCACTTTTTGTTCTTCATAGCAATATTGATCCTGTTTTCTTTTACTCTTTTGCAAGAAGCCCTGTCCCAAGAATCAGCCGAGCAGCTCTACGAAGCCGCGTTATTTAAGAAGGAAGCAGAAGGAAATTTGGAAGGAGCTATAGAAATCTTCCGAAAGATTATCGCGGAGTTTCCTGAGAACAGAAAGATAGCCGCAAAAGCCCAGCTTCAAATCGGGCTGTGCTACGAAAAATTAGGCCTTAAAGAAGCCCAAAAAGCTTTTCAGAATGTTGTGGATAACTATCCTGAGCAGACAGAAATGGTTAATGTGGCAAAACAAAAACTATCCCGTCTCTTGAGAGCTAAGACTGTCATCGAAAAAGGTGATAAGCGATTGAGAATGCGCAAGGTTTTCACAGGACATCCCAGAGACTTTGTAGGTACACCTTCTCCTGATGGGCGATATCTTTCAACAGTGGATTGGGAGACAGGCGACCTGGCCATAAAAGAAATTCCCACAGGAAAGCTGCGTCGCCTCACCCATAAGGAAAGTCGGAAGAAGTCGCAGGAGTATGCTTTCCTCTCCATATGGTCTCCTGATGGGAAAAAAGTGGCCTATTCCTGGCTTAATGAAGAGGAATTTTTTGAACTTCGTATCATCGGTCTGGACGGGGCAGAGCCTCGGATTCTCTATCGAAACAAAGAAAAATTCTTAGTTCAACCGTTTGAATGGTCCCCTGACGGCAAACACATTTTGGCAGGACTTGGGGAATACCAAAGGATTACCCAAATAGCTACCATCTCTGTCTTGGATGGGTCGGTCCATATTCTCAAAGAGGGCTTGATCAACTCCGGACTCTATTCGTCAGACGGAAATTTCATCATCTATGATTTTGTTTCGATAGCTCAAGAGTCCCGGGGAAGTGATATTGCGTTGCTCCCTGTTCAGGGAGGTGAGGAAATTTCTCTGGTTAAACATCCTGCTCACGACTTCTCGCTCTGCTGGGATCTCCAAGGAGAGAGGCTGCTTTTTATGAGCGACCGGACAGGAAATATGGATATATGGGCTCTTGAGGTGCAGGATGGAAAACCTCAGGGAAAACCCTATCTCATCAAAAAAAATATGGGAAGGATATCCCCACTGGGTTTCACTGAGAGTGGTGCCTTGTATTACGAGATATATACAAGTATGGAGGATGTTTATACCGCGACTCTGGATTTAGAGCAAAATTCTCTTTTAGCTCTACCAAGCAGAGCAGAAAGCTTGTTTATCGGAGCTAACGGTTCTCCTGACTTCTCTCCGGACGGGAAATACCTTGCCTATATCTCAAAACGGACCTTCGGGCCTGGGCGCTTCGAACCCCTGGCTATATGTATTCTTTCTCTGGAGTCGGGCATAAAACGTGAACTTTTCCCAGACCTAGAGAATATGAGGTTTATCCGCTGGTCTGCTGATGGGAAAAATTTCTTTTCTTTTGGATTCGACAAAAAAGGACTCAAGGGTCTGTATTCCATTGATGCCCAAACAGGCGAAGTAGATCTTATCTTGAAGTGTAAGATACTTGAGGAGTTTATCCCTGAGATCGATGTGTTCCCTGATGGAAAAAAGATTGTCTACAAGAAATACAAGAGGGCAAAGGCAGGAACGGGTAGTATCATGAGCATAAGAGTCCGGGATATTCAAAGCGGGAAAGAAGAAGAGATTTATCATGAGGAGAATGCTTCGGAGAGTCATCATGTGGCTTTATCTTCTGATGGGAAGTGGATAGCTTTTGATGACATAGATTCACGATGGATTTTGAAAGTCATCAGAGTCACAGGAGGAGATTCCAGAGAGTTATGTAGAACAAGATCTGGAGAAAGTCTTTCTTCATTCGATTGGCGGCCTGACAGCCGAGAAATATTTTTTACAAAATGGATAAAAGGCAAAAAACTCACTCAGTTATGGCGATTGAGTTTAGAGGGTGAAGAACCACAAAGAATTGAGTTACCCATAAGGGTAATGAGGGAATTTTGTTTTCATCCGGACGGGAAGCGAATTGCCTTTAGTGCAGCCTACAGAGAAGTAGAGATCTGGGTGATGGAAAATTTGCTTCGCCTTAAGAAAGTCGAAAAAATATTCAAATGACAACTGTATGTCATCGCGAGCGAAGCGTGGCGATCCACTGTTACGAAGCCTGAAAGGCCGTGGCAATCCCGAGGAATTGCTTCGTTGCTAACGTTTTTCGCAATGACGACTGTCACGTCACTTTGACAGCCTTAGAAATCAGGGACATGTACCGATTTTGTGAAATCGGTAACGTGTCCCATGATTTCTAGAGCTGGGACTAAGATTTGCTCCCTCTTCCTATAAGATTTGTTCTTTATTAGTTAGTGGTCGGATTCTTGATAAAGTCGATGTAGAAAGAGAAGTTGCCTGTTGCTTCAAGTGGAACGATGGTCACCGTC
The DNA here is from genome assembly GCA_023133225.1 of Candidatus Aminicenantota bacterium. Classification (GTDB taxonomy): domain Bacteria; phylum Acidobacteriota; class Aminicenantia; order Aminicenantales; family Aminicenantaceae; genus JAGLWV01. The sequence continues at coordinate 17,207 of JAGLWV010000071.1, forward strand.
TTAACGCCTCCTTTTTTCCCTTTTCCTTCTGCTCTTTGTGTATATTGTTCTTGAAACAGGAGGTCTGCGTCTAGGCTATCTGTTGTATAGGGGTTACTTCCAACACATATTCTCCATACTCCATCGCTACTTGTTATTCCATTGTGATAGATATAACTACTTTCCTCCAGTCTCACAATCCAGATGTTCATATTATTAAAAATACCATCATCGTAGTTTCTCTCATCGCATTCTACATTGTGGAATTCAGTCTCAGGATTAAGAAAATCTTCTTGATTCTGCACACGGATCTTAATCCAGTCAGAATAACTTGTGAATTTAACTGGAACATCATATTCCCAATTTTCATCTTCAATACCATCAATGATATAACCTAAACCTTTCGTAAATGAACCTTGGCCAACCTGAAATTTCAGATTAAAATATTCGTAATTATCACCATTATCCGTATAAGGCTGATGCCTGTTCAAAAAACACTCCATGCATATTGCTGGAATGTTACTGCAGCCTCCGGGAAAGATGCAGGAGGGCCCTTCATCTGGATAGATTACATAATCATCAAAATAAACATTTTGAAAGCCCGCAAAACGACCTGTAGGATTGAGCAGCTTGAAAGAGAAATAATAATGAAATGCGGTTTGACCTTTACCAATCCTCGAAGAACCTTTTTCCACTTTTATTCTGACATCAATATCATTGTTTATGTACGTAAAGCCGTCACCGTATAACATTGTACCTTCAGTTTCTGCTACCGGAAGCTGAACTGCCCAAGTCGCTTCTGGTGGTTTAACGGGTTTCTTGCCAATACTATTAGCCTGCAGAGAGCTGATTCCAAAGAAAATCAAGGTGCAAATAGCAACACCTAAAATTCCAAAAAGACTCAATTTTCGGATTTTTCTCATAAAAACCTCCTTTTCTCCTTTTTATTTTCAGAAATCAGGGACATGTACCGATTTTGTGAAATCGGTAACGTGTCCCATGATTTCTAACTGGTACATTTTTTGGCCTTATAATTAATGATCTTATCCTCTCCCATCACCTCCTTTTTTAAGAGACATGGCTTCATCCTCTATTTAAATTGAATTTTCATCCCTCAGGCCCTGATCCCGGAATTTGCGTTATTAATTATATAGGAATCTTGAACTGAGATTGGTTAAGATTCTGTTGAGATTTGGTTAAGATTTGATTGAATTATTTATTTTGGTTTTATGGTAAAGTCCCGTGATGATATGTCATTGCGCACTGGCAAAGGCAGGCACGGCAATATCATAGAAGGAAGAGGGACTACTCTTTCTCTTCAGCTTGTTCTGGCAAAAGGGCTGCATTCACAACCAGATTGGAGGGTGATGAATTGTTTGACTCTTTCGTCATTAATGACTATTCTTTTAAAAGAAAAAACAGAGACAAAGGATAATACGTACTAAACGAATATGAAATGCCCCCAGTGTCATTTTGAGAATCCTGACAACACTCGTTTCTGCGGAAATTGTGGGATACAACTTCAATCCTCAAAAGGAATACCTGCCTTCCCTACAGAAACCCTCCAGATCTCCCTGAAAGAGTTAACCAGAGGGATCACTTTTGCAGGAAGATTCGAAGTCATCGAAAAACTTGGTCAGGGAGGCATGGCCTCGGTCTATCGGGTTGTAGACAAAAATATAGACGAAGAGGTTGCGTTGAAGGTTCTCATTCCAGAAGTTGCGGCCGATGAAAAAACGATCGAACGTTTCCGGAACGAACTTAAGTTTGCGCGAAAGATCTCCCATAAAAATGTCTGCCGGATGTATGACCTTAATGATGAGAAAGGGACCCAGTACATCACTATGGAATACGTTCCGGGTGAAGATTTGAAGAGCACGATCAAAAGGGTGGGTCAGTTAAGTACAGGAAAGGCTGTATCCATAACCAAGCAGGTATGTGAGGGGTTGTCTGAAGCACACAGGTTAGGAGTTGTTCACCGGGATATGAAACCGCAGAATATTATGGTTGATAGAGAAGGGAATGCAAGAATTATGGATTTTGGGATATCGCGTTCCCTTAAAGCAAAAGGGATAACAGAATTAGGCATGATTATCGGGACACCGGAGTATATGTCTCCTGAACAGGCTGAAGGAAAGGATATTGACCAGAGGTCAGACATTTATTCCATGGGAATTATTCTATTCGAGATGGTAACGGGGCAGCTGCCTTTTGAGGGAGAAACACCCTTAAGCGTGGCCATGAAACAAAAGAGCGAAAAACCCCGGGAGCCAAAAGAACTCAATCCACACATTGCCGAGGACATTAACCACCTGATATTGAAATGTTTGGAGAAGGCAAAAGAGAAAAGGTATCAGACACCAGACGAACTCCTTAGAGATTTGATAAAGATAGGGAAAGGTATTCCCACCACAGAGAGGATTCTTCCCAGGAGAAAATCCATTACTTCGAAGCAAATAACCGTAAGATTTACCATGAGAAAGCTCTATATACCGGCTTTAATTTTGATTGCTGTTTTAATAATCGGGTGGGTAATCTTGCGTCTTATTTCCCAAGAAGAGGCGGTGTCTTTTCCCCCCGGCAAACCCTCGCTTGCCGTCATGTATTTTGAAAACAATACAGGAGACGAGAAGTTAGACCACTGGAGAAAGGCCCTGTCTGATTTGCTCATAGCAGATTTATCACAATCAAAGTATATCTCGGTATTAAGCGGAGAGAAGTTGTTCAATCTCCTCGAGGAAATGAATCTTCTGGAAGCGAAAAGTTACTCTTCGAGGGTCTTAAATGAACTTTCCAAACGAGGAGGGGTCGAGTACGTATTGGTGGGAAAAATAGCCATGGCAGGCGATGCCTTTAGAATTGATGCTTTGCTTCAGGAAGCAGATACAGGTAATGCCATGGGCACTGAAAGGGTGGAAGGGATTGGAGAAGAAAGCTTCTTTTCCATGGTGGATGAGCTAACAAAGAAGGTCAAGGAGAATTTTAAGCTTTCTGCTGAAGAGATAGCCAGTGACCTTGATGAAGAAGCCGGAATGATCACTAGCAGTTCTCCGGAGGCTTATCGATATTACAGCGAGGGAATGAACTTTCACAACAAGGGAGATTATCTGAAAAGTATTCCCCTCTTTGAAACGGCAGTAGCCATCGATCCTGAGTTTGCTATGGCTTACAGAACTATGGCAGTAGCTTATATGAATCTGGGATACAGGTCTGAGGCAAAGAGACGCTTCCAAAAGGCATTTGAATTGAGTAACCGGGTATCAGATAGAGAGCGCTATCAGATCCAGGGAGTTTTTTACGGTCAGTCAGAAAAAACTTATGATAAAGCCATTGAAGTGTATAATAATTTATTGGAGATTTATCCAGAAGATATAAATGGAAATAACAACCTTGGGAGTTTGTATGCAGATTTAGAACTTTGGGATAAGGCCAGAGAACAATATGAAGTGAACATCCGCAACAAGGATCTAGCCATCCAGTCCTATAATAATCTAGCCAATGTATTAATGGCTAAAGGATTGTATGGCGAGGCTAAAAATATATTAGAGCATTACCTGAAAGAAATTTCGGATAATGTTTATCTCCGTACTGTTTTAGCCGATACATATATCAGTCAAGGAAAATATGAACTAGCCCTTAAGCAGGCACTAAAGGCTTTTTCCCTTGACCCGACACATTACCGTAATTTCTTAATAAAGGGAGATATCGGCCTCTTTAAAGGGGATTTAGCTGGCGCAGAAAAAGAGTACCAGAAACTGCTTGATAAGGAAGCACCCCTTGCTCATGATTACGGGCTAAGCAGGCTAGGAGCCTTATATCTGTTGCAGGGAAAATTCAAGGAGGCAAGAGACCAGGCAGAGCAGGGAATTGAACTGGCTGAAATGCTTGGAGAAAAGTCCTGGAAATCATGGTTTCATTTATACCTAGCTTATCTGTATCTCAAATCAGGAAATCCTGAACAAGCTTTGAAGGAATGTGAGGTGGGGTGGACAAGTGCCGGAGAAGGGGAGAATTTAAACTGGCAAAGACGGGCGCTGCATTTTAAAGGGCTTATTTATCTTGAAGTGAAATCGATCGATCAAGCTCAGAAAGCAGCAGACGAGCTCAAGGAACTTATTGAAAAAGGGAAGCACAGCAACTCCATAAGGCTTTACCATCATTTATTGGGACAGATAGCGTTTGAAAGGGGGGAGCTTTCCAACGCCTTGATACACTTTAAGGAAGCTTTGTCCCTGTTACCCTTTCAATATCCAGAAAAAAAGCGTATTGAGCATGCCTTATTTATTGATTCTCTGGCCTCAACCTATTACATGCAGAGAGATTTCGATAAGGCTCGAGAAGAATACGAAAAGATCATTTCTCTGACTGTAGGCAGGTTGTATTACGGAGATTTGTATGCCAGGAGCTTTTACATGCTGGGTAAGATTTACCAGGAAAAGGGCTTAGAAGAAAAAGCCAAAGAGAACTATCAGAAATTTCTTGATATATGGAAAAATGCTGACTCTGAATTTCCGGAATTAATTGATGCTAAAAAGCAATTAAGCTCCTTGAATGATCAGTAAAAATATGGACAGTCCCTGTTTTTCTTAATTAGCAAAATAACCGGCACGATGGGAGATCCTATAGTTTCCATTCTTGATCTTGACTTTAATTTTTTTAAATTTCCCGTCTCTCTTATAATTTGCGGGTGAGTAATAGAGGAGGTAGTAGTTTTCAGAAGCGTCCACGGCTTTTTGCAGTAAAAAAATAGGATTTGATGAGCTTTCTGTGAATCCCCCTGATGCTTCCGCGATTTCTTTAAAGGCATTGAAGATGCCTTCGGAATGCTCTTCCATATGTACACCGGGAATATGCCTGGCCTGCTTAGTAAAAAACAAGAAATGGATAGAAACGGAGGAATCAGCATAGGCTTGTTTTGCCTGATCAACATCAAATGGCGTGTCTCTTCTGTAAAAATCGAATAGTTCTGTAAGGGTAACGAGAATATCCGGTCTGCCCTGGTTTGCGCTCATCATTTGATTTAATACTTTTTTACTGATCTGTGGAATATATTCTCTCTGATAAAACAAAAAAACATATTTCTGTCCTTCTTTATTTCTTAAAATTTCTGCAAACTCTAAAAGTTTCTTTTGATCGATAGACCTTGTCTGTTCTAACCTTTCCACGAGGTTTCTATAACGTGACAGCATTTCATCAAGAGCCATATCTGTGTATTCACTCGTGCTTAATTCGTTTCGGCCTTGTGGCGGTGATAATTCAAGAGCCAATCTCGCTACATCATCGATGGCATTCCTGTATTCAGAGCTCCCTGTTATTGCATCTCTTCTCAATATTTCTTTGAGCTGTTTGGCAATTAATTCTTTTGGGAGGATTTTAAGTCTTTCACTCTTCAATCTGTAAGTTTTCACTGGCGTCACGATCTGGAGGTTATCACCTGAAACCAGGACATCCTGGATAAAGTAATTCAATGCCTCTCCCATTCTTGGAGTATACTCTGTGACTTCAAAGAGGAGATAAAAGCTTCTTGAGGTTTGTGGTGCGAATTTTTTCTTTTCCTCTTTTCTCTCTATGTTTTTCCTTTTTATCAGATAAACAGCCTCTGTTTTCTGAAGTTTGCCGTCTTCGTAAACCTCGAAATCATTTATGGTTAAACGGTCGATGAACTTACCGCCTTTATACACTCTGACAGGAACTTCTATGTTTACCACAAGCGTATCGTGCGAGAGTTCCTGAGAGAGGAGGACGAGACTTAAGGTTAATATTCCAATTAAAAGAAATGTATTTTTCACGTTGTTTTTCTCCGTCTTCCTCAATAACGTTTGGGAAGCTTGTCTGCAGTAAGACGCGTTGGATCATTCTGAAAGCCTGTCTATCTACAGCTGCGTTAAATTTTTTGTTTGACTCAAGCGCACGATCTCTCAGCGCTAACGCTAACTTACCATTTTAGTATGTTGAGAGGTTTTTGTCATGCATTAATGTAAATGATAACCTGTAAGCATTTCCAAAACCTGGTAGTGAAAAGAGAGAAGAGAAACCATGCCCGCTCAGCCTTTCTCACGGAATTAAAGATGCTTCATATAAAAAAAGCTCTCTCTTTCAGTAGCAGAAGCTTTACAAAATAATGGGATTGGTTTAAATATACTAAGGCTTTGGATCGGACGGAAGTGAGATAGAAAACAAAAAATGCTGGAAAAGAAATGGCTTTAGTTGATTATTGCGTTGTTGTTATTTTTTTAGTTCTCATTTTTTGGGCTGGTTCTTATTTTTATAAATGGATCAAACATCCGGATGATTTTTTCGTTTCAGGCCGGCAGCTCACCCCATTTATTCTGGCTGCGACCATCACAGCCACCAATGTTAATCTGTACAGCTTTGTTGGCCAGGCAGGGGTGGCTTACAGTCATGGTATCTCCATTATCTGGCAGACCTGGACGGGTAATATGGCCCTGGTACTGGCAGGTTTATTTATTGTTCCACTTTTCAGAACGCTTAAGGTCAGGACAATTCCCGAATTTTTGGAATTGAGGTACAACCAGGGCGTCAGGGTCCTCATCGGAATACTCTGGATATTCAGGTTAATCTTCTGGTTAGGTGTTGTTTTGTACACGGCCGCAGTTGCCGCTCAAACCATCACCGGCATAAAATCATTCACCGTCTGGGTTGCCGTATTCGCCCTGATCGCCATTTTTTACACCATGATGGGAGGAATGTGGGCAGTGGCATTAACAGATACAATTCAGTTCGTCTTGATGCTCCTTGGTGCCCTCCTGATTCTTCCTATTGTCATGAGTGCAGTGGGCTGGTTGCCTGGTTTGGTAGAGAAATTGCCCGCTCAAAATTTACAGTTGGTCACTCATGCAGGACTCTACAACTGGAAATTCGTTCTGGCCATTAGTATTCTAGGATTGCAATGGGCGAGTCTTGATCAGGGGTTATTGCAGAGAGCGTTTAGCGCAAAAGACACCAAAACAGTAACCAGAGGAATGGTCCTGGCAGGCATTATTACCACTCCCTTTGCGCTTCTCTGGAATTTCCCTGGATTGGCCGCTTCCGTGCTTCATCCGGGATTGAGCAATCCTGATTCGGCCATCCCCTTTTTAATTGCCAATCATCTGCCGTCTTTTTTTCTGGGACTGGTTGTCTGCGGGCTTTTAGCCTCTCAGCTCTCAACCATTGATTCCAACTTGAATGCGGTGGTCACTCTTTATGTCAACGACATATATACAAGAGTCATAAAAAAGGAAGCCTCTCCTCAGCTGACTTTGAAGGTGGTCAGAATAGCGACTGTCTTTTTTGGCCTGCTGATCATTGCTTTTTCCTATCTTGTGCCTAGATTAGGAGGCGCTGTCCAGGCATATTTAACCGTCATTGGTATCATGGATATGCCTTTGTTCGTCGTCGCTGTTGTCTACGGCTTGTTGTGGAAAAGAGTGAACTGGCAGGGAGCTGTAGGAGGCTATCTGATCGGGGCATTAAGCGGGACGGTCGTGAGATTTGTCTTTCACGGCGATTTAGCGACCTCAACTCTGATCAGTGCCGCAGCGGCTTTAATTTCCTGCCCCCTGATCAGCATATTTTTCCCGCGTACTTCTCCGCATAAAATCCGATTGATCTGGGAGAAGAAAAAAGAATTCAGCCGGAAGAGTGAAGAGCTCGGGCACTATAAGATTATTCCTGTTTCCATTGGAGGAAGGATAGGTCTGGGAATGTTAGGTGTGGGTTTGATCACATTTTTTGCGGGAGTCATATCTGGAAGCATCCCTCATCCTCAAGCTTCTTCAATTGCTTTAGCGGGAATGATCTTATTTTTTTTAGGAGGATTAGTAAGGATCAAATTTACCTAACCTGGATTATTCATAAAAATTAATAAAAATGTATTTTGACTGGCTAACTTGGAGCGTCTGGCTGATAGGCTTCGTCATCCTCATCATCTGGATTTATCTCCCTCTAAAGGAATTCAGAAAGTTATACAAAACCAGAAAATCCGGGGGAAAGGGGGAGGAAACGCCGAAAACTGCCGCTGTAATTCTGGCTGCCGGTAGGAGCACGCGCATGAAGTCTGATTTAAACAAGGTTTTATTGCCCGTGCTGGGAAGACCGATAATCAGATACCAGATAGATGCCTTAAAAGAGGTCAAAGTTGAGAGTATCGTTGTTGTTATTGGATACCAGGCCGATAGGGTAAAAGAGGAACTGGGTCGTGAAGTGGAATATGTTTATCAGAGAGAGCAGTTAGGTACGGGTCATGCTTTACAACAGGCGGAAGAAAAACTGAAAAGTTTTGGCGAAAACCTAGACTTAATCGTCACTGTAGGCGATAATCCTTATCTAAAACCACAAAATATAAGGCGGCTGATTGACGATTACCGTAAGAGTGGAGCTGATGCGGCCTTTATTTCAGTTGTTTTCGAATCTCCTCCTCCTTATGGCCGGGTGATCAGGGATAAGCAGGGGAAAGTCAAAAAAATTGTGGAAGAGTTAGATGCAATCCCGGAGCAGTTAAAGATCAAAGAGGTTAATTCTTCCATTTATTGTTTTAAAGCCTCTGCTGTCTTTCCCCTTCTCTCAGAAATTAAAAACGACAATGTAAAAAAAGAGTACTATTTAACGGATATCATAGAAATATTGGCATCGAGAGGTTTTCATGTGGAAGCCCTGATATCCAGTGACCAAAAGGTGGCAAAAGGAATCAACACCCTGGAAGAGCTGGACGCCGCAGAAAAGGAACTGAAAGAAAGCTAAATTATCTCTTTTTATCATCGCTAGCCCTGTTAGTTTTGATACATCTAACAGGGCCAGCGACCAAAGGGAGCACATAGAAAGTGGGGCAGTAAAAAAGGGCAGTAAAAAAGGGGACATAAAAAAGGGGACAGGCTACTTTTTTCCTAAAAAGTTGCCTGTCCCCTTTTTTACTTTCATTGCGGGCGGCCAAAGGAAGCATACCAAGTTAATCACAATAAAGTTTTCTGTCCCTTTTTTCACTGCCTTCAATTTTGAACGTTAGACATTGTATAATTTTTATTTGTAAAATGGGATATCGGTGAGATCCAAAATAAAAAAATTGCTTATTGTTTCATTGGGAGAAATCATTATGAAAAGAGCTGCTTTTATAGTTTTATTTTTATTTGTTTTCACTTTTGTTGCACTTAGTCAAACAATCATTGAAAATCCGGAAAAACCATTGAGTAAAAATGCGGGAAGAGTGCTCAAGCTCAAAGAAATAATGAGAATAACTGATGAGGGCGGTGAGTTTTATTTTGGAGGCCCTAGGAATGTGAAGGTTACCTCTGATGGCAGTATTTTTATTCAAGACAAGGAAAAGATTTTAAAGTTTTCTCCTGAAGGGGAATTTATTAAAAACCTTTATAAAAAAGGACAAGGCCCTGGGGAGATAATGGATTATTTCAGCTATCATATCCATAAAAATGAAATGTTTATTTGGGTTCCAATGGCTAACAAAGTCATTCATACGGACTCGGATGGAGGCCTGGTTGATGAGTTCAAGGTGGAATCCGGCGTTTACAAGGAGTTTCTTGGAAAGATGGATGGTTGGCTCATTTTTTTGAATAGTGTTTGGCCTGTTGAGAGAAAGACTTCCCGGCTGTATGACTTAAAAGATACGGTCGTGCTGGTTTCAGAAGATGGAAAAACTGAAAAAGAGAGTCATGTATTCCCAAGAATTTTTTTTTTAATAGCTCTTTCTCAAGGAGGCGGTTTCAAGCGTTGGGCTAGTTTTTATTCGATACTAAGTGAGGATAGAAGGTATCTTTTTGTTTCACATACCAGGGAATATCTGATTAATCTCCTGAATTTGAAGAAGGGGCAAGTCATAAGAAGTTTTAAAAGAAAATATCCTCGGATTAAACATGTGATGACAGACAGAGACAAGGAATTTTATAAGAAATATCATCCGCCGAAAAAAAAGTATAAAAACGATATTAATGGCCTTTTTCTGTGTAGAGATCTTCTCTGGGTCAAAACATCCACCCAAAATAAGAAGAAAGGTATTCTTTTCGATGTGTTTAATAGCAAAGGCCAATATCTTGATAATTTCTACCTCAATCTCAATGGTTCACTCGTGGGAATCCATGACGATTCTCTTTTTGTAACGGAAGAGGATGAGGATGGCAACATGAACATAGTTAAATATAAGATTGTTGAATAGAAAATAGGAAAAAGAGGGTTCGGATCTTCAAACGTTACATAAAAAATGGTGATAGTGCTATTAAAAAGGGGACAGTCCCCTTTTTTCCCTTGTCCCCTTTTTCCTCTACATTGTTTATAGTCCTACCCTGCTAAACGGATAGGAATATGACAAACGTTTGTTTAATTTTATATTATTATATGGATGAACAAACGTTTGATTAACTCAGGCGATTGCCGGAGGTTGAGATGAGATTGAGATGGCTGAGTTTTATCATTATTCTATTACCGTGGACTACACTCTCTGCACAGAGCCTTTTTGAGGAAGCCACTGCCAATAAAGATAAGGAAAAACTATACGAGCTGAACGGATATATCAGAGGAACACTTTTTGCCGGGAATGTGCCGAATATAAGCGAAACTGAGATAAAAAGCGGATACGGAGAGGCTTCATTAAAGCTCAAGGTGCGGAAGATGAACTTCGGCGACGGGTTTGCTGAGATCCGATATAGAACGGGTTGTGAATTTGGAGAGTCGATATCCGAACTGGATCTTCGTGAAGCCTATGTCAACGCCTATATCGGGCCTTTCGATTTTAGAATCGGACATCAAATTGTTGCCTGGGGAAGAGCGGACGGCACAAATCCAACGGATAACATAACGCCTAAAAATATGATTGCCCGCTCCCCTAACGAGGATGACAGGAGAAATGCCAATTTCCTCATTCGCTCATATTTCAATTTACATCCGCTAAGGCTTGAGGCAATCTGGGTGCCATTTTTCAAATCCTCGGTCATTCCGACGAACTTACTTGATTTTCCTTCAGATGTCACATTTATTGAAATGGATTATCCAGAAGCGAGGCTGGAAAACAGCGCGTTTGCCGTTAGACTGAACCTTGAACTGCCCTCCTTCGACGGCTCCCTCTCTTATTTTAAGGGGTATAATCCATTTCCTATCATTGATTTCAGTATTTCCGGTGAAAATGGAATGAACGTTTCTCCTGTAGCCTACAGGATGCAAGTTCTGGGTGCCGATTTTTCGACCACAGCAGGGCCCCTCGGCCTAAGGGGTGAGATAGCTTACAGAAAGCCTTATCAAAATGACATGATAAGCGATTACATACCCAATCGTGAGCTTCATTATGTCATTGGACTCGATAAAGCATTTTCCATGGATTTTAACATTATCCTGCAGTACGTCGGGAAATATGTTTTTGATTATGTTGATTTAGAAATGCCGTCCAGTCCAGGAAACTGGGTTCTCTATATGTTCGACCTCAAAAACAGGATGGTTGCTTCTCAGCAGTATGAGATAAGCCATTCTCTTTCCATGCGGGCGGAATGGAGGCTTTTTCACGAAGCCTTGAAATTTGAGGTCCTGGGTATGGTCAACATCACATCAGAAGAGTCCCTACTCAGACCAAAACTGACATATGATATTGCCGATGCCTTAAATTTTACTCTAGGAGCTGAGCTCTATTCCGGTCCTGATGATACGCTCTTTGGGACAATTGATTCCCATCTGGGTGCAGTCTTTACAGAACTGAAAATATCTTTTTAAAGGGAGGAAATAGTGAAGTCAATGGCTGACCTGATTATCCGGTTTCGCTTGCTTATAATAGTGGCTTTTATAGCGATAACTGTGATTTTTGCCACGCAAATACCGAAAGCTTCGATTAATTCCGAAATGAAGTTAATGTTGCCTTCCCATCTGGAATCAAGAATAAACACCGAAAAGATCGATGAACTTTTTGGCGGCACAGAGATGATGATGGTCATAATCAGGACAGACGATGTGCTCAATCCCGAAACATTGAGGCGCACCAGGAGTATTTCAAGACAGATGAAGAGGATTAAGGGAGTCGATAAGGTTCTTTCCCTTTTTGAACTCAAGAATATAAAAGGGGAAGAAGGAGCCATAATCGTTAATCCTGTTGTGAAACGTATTCCCAGAACAGATGAGCAGAAAGAGAAATTGAGAAAAGAGATTATGGAGAATGATTTAGTCTACGGAAGTGCAGTTTCAAAGGACTTCACCCTTACGGCAATCATCGCTCTTCTTAAAACAGATGTTTCAGATGAATATTTATTGGCTGAGATTGAAAAGCTTATCGAAGAAAATCCGGGTAGGGAAGAAATTGTCATCGGAGGAATGCCTAATATCCGAGTCCAGATTGCTACTAGCATCCGGCGCGATATGAGCCGCTTATTACCTTTAGCCCTACTCATCATGCTTATATTTCTTTTTATCTGTTTCAAACAGCTCAGAGGCGTCATCATGCCCTTGGTGGTCGTTGTCATGTCCATTGTGGTTTCCATGGGTTTAGTCCATCTGTTCGGATGGAAGATACATATCATTACAATCATTCTTCCGGTATTCCTCATCGCTGTTGCCAATGACTATGGTATCCATCTGGTTGCTAAATATCAGGAGTATAATGTCGAAGGAAATCCCTATTCAAGAAAAGAGCTAGCCAAAAAAATTTTTCAAAGTCTCGGGAAACCTGTTTTATTGACGGGATTAACGACCATAGCTGGAATGCTCTGTCTTCTTGGTCATATTATTACACCTGCCCGCCAGCTTAGTATTCTGGCCTCATTAGGCATTGTGTTTGCCTTGGCGGCAAGCCTCCTCTTTATCCCTGCTGTTATCTCTTTTCTTCCCAGGGCGAAGCCGATTATTCGGGAAAATAGGAAGGTCATGAGAAAACCCTTACTTGAGCGTTTACTTCATTTCTTTGGAAGTTTTGTATCAAGAAAGCCAAAAGCCATTATTGCAGGAGCGCTCATTTTCGCTGTGATTGCATCAGCGGGGATATTCTTTATTGTTGTTGATACAGACCCAAACAATTATTATTCCAAAGATTCCCCGATTGTTTATGTTGCGAACTTGATCAATAAAAATCTGGGAGGTGCACAAAATATAGCTGTGGTTCTTGAAGGTGATATAAAAGATCCCCGGCTCATGAAAAAGATTGATCATCTGGAAAGAGAGATCGGAGAAATTCCCGAAGTCGGGAACACGACGTCCATAGCCCGGGTTATCCGCATGATGAGCAGAGTTCTGAACGATAAAGGAGAAAAATGGTATGATGCCATTCCCGACACAAGGAATGCGGTTGCCCAATATTTTGAGCTCTATTCCATGAGCGGGGACCCTGAAGACTTTGAAAAGATGGTTGATTTCCCCTATGAAAACGCTCTGATAACTGCCCGTATTAATAGTATAAGCACGGCAAAACTTAGCAGAGTCAGAGAGCAGATAGAAGAAATGGTGAAAGGTGATAAGGATGTTAGGTTAGTAGGAGGCTTTGCTTTGATCCTATCAGAGCTTGCACGCTTTATAGTAAATGGGCAGTTGCTCTCTCTCGGTCTGGCAATTTTGATTGTTGGGATTCTGCTCATGATTCTTTTCCGCTCGATCACTGCCGGGCTCATTTCGGCTGTTCCACTCGGGCTCTCCGTAACTGTGCTTTTCAGTCTTATGGGTGTCTTCGGCATTGAGCTTAACATAGCGACCGCTATGCTATCATCCATAATGATCGGGGTGGGGATTGACTACACGATTCATTTTCTCTGGAGATACAGGGAAGAGAGACAGAATGGGCTTGTGCCGCGAGAAGCCGTAAAGAAGACCCTTACCACAACAGGCAGAGGCATTGTATTCAACGCTTTTTCTGTTATTATGGGGTTTGTTGTTTTGCTTACTTCCGGTTTCATGCCCGTGAGGTTTTTCGGATTTCTTGTGGTGGTATCGATTTTTGCCTGTCTTGTTGGGGCTTTAGTCTTTATCCCGGCACTCTGTCTTGTATTGAAGCCTAAGTTTCTTGAACCGAAAAAATGAGCAACATAGACATAATATGAATAGAAAGAGAAGGAGGAAGATGATGATAAAAGTCAAAACATTGGCCGTTGTTTTGACAGGGCTTTTAGCCTTTTCTGCTCTGGATGCACAGGAAAACCTTTCCGCAAAACAGATCGTCGAAAGGTCATTCAAAGCCACAAAACTGGCCGGATCTGAAGCCATATCCACTCTAACCATCATCGACAAAAAAGGAAGAGAGAGGGTAAGAAAAATCGCCGTGGTGACCAAACTCTATGATAACGAGACTACGGAGAAAAGGCTTATCCGTTTCCTTTCACCGCCCGATGTCAAAGGTACCGGGCTTCTCTCCTTTGACTATGAAAAGAAGGATGATGATATGTGGCTGTTCATGCCTGCACTCAGAAAGACAAGGAGGATAATCAGCAGCGAAAAAGCGAAAAACTTCATGGGTTCGGAATTTTCCTATGCGGATATGACACCTCCAGTATTGGATGACTTCACTTATGAAATTTTAGGTGAGCAGGAAGTCGAGGATACCCTCTGCTGGGAGATAGAATTGATACCTGTAGATGATGATATTGCTGATGAAAACGGATTTTCAAGACGGATCGCCTACATCGCAAAGAAGGACTTTGTGATAAGAAAGGCCGTTTATTATGATCTCGACGGCGAACTCCAAAAGGAACTCGAGATCAAAGAAATAAAGGAGGTGGATACAATAAACCATAAATACAGACCCGTGCACATGATCATGGTCAACAAACAGAATGGCCGGAAGTCCATTCTCAAAGTGGACGAGATCCAGTTCAGCCCGAATGTCAAAGACGAATACTTTACAACAAGATATCTGGAAAGATATTAAATTAGTAAAATGGGTTTGTAAGTTAGATTTTGTTGAAATTCAAGACGAAATAATATAATAAATTTTTATGCAAAAAAATTCATACCTAAACAAACATGAATCAGGAGGAATAATATTATGAGTAAGGTTGCAGAGATTTTACCCGCATTATTATCAAAAACATCAGAAGTTTTGGTCCGTTCTGAGATACGAGAGCTTTTAAAGCTTACATCCCAGCCGGGAATCGTTTCCTTTGCAGGGGGGCTGCCTGATCCAGGACTTTTTCCCATAGAAGAAATGAAAGATGTCGTTAATACAGTCCTGGAAAGAGAGGGCGGTCAAGCTTTACAGTATGGACCGACTGAGGGTGACAGCCGCTTGATTGATTTTATAGTGAGATGGATGAGAGAGGATGAAGGGGCCGAAATAGATAAAGATAATATTTTAATTGTTTCTGGCTCGCAGCAGGCACTGGATTTGGTTGGCAAGATTTTTATTAATCCCGGAGACCCAATAATCGTTGGGCTCCCAACCTATCTTGGAGCTGTGCAGGCTTTCAAGAGTTATAGAGCGAAGATGATAGGGGTACATGTAGGTAATGAGGGAATGGATATAGAAAGAGTAGAAGAAATATTGAGGGAATACAGAGAAAAAGAAGAAAAAGTAAAATTTATCTATGTCGTTCCCGATTTTCAGAATCCTTCAGGTGTGACGATGACTCTGGAGCGTAGGGAAAAACTGTTAAGTCTGTGTTATGAATACGGGACGGTAGTTGTGGAAGACAGTCCTTACCGAGATCTGATATTCGAAGGCGAACCTTTTCCTATGGTGGGAGCCATGGACAAAAAGGGATATGCTTTTTCTCTCCATACATTTTCCAAGATACTTTCACCGGGTTTCCGCATGGGCTGGATTATTGCCAATAGCGCGATCATGGATAAGCTGGTTATGGCCAAACAGTCTGCAGATTTATGCACTGCACCTTTCGGTCAATCCGTAATATATGAATTTTGCAGGCGCGGCCTTCTCAAGCCGCATATCGAAAAAATAGTCAAGCTCTACAGGAAAAAACGTGACATTATGCTTAACGCCCTCGATAAATACATACCGAAGGAGACAGGCATTAGCTGGACACATCCTCAGGGAGGGCTTTTCCTGTGGATGACTCTGCCGGAACATCTCGATGCAGATGATATCTTCCCGAGAGCGGTAGAGAAAAAGGTCGCCTATGTTATGGGCTCTGCTTTTCATTTTGACAGGAGCGGGAAAAATACACTCAGACTGAATTTCTCTTATCCGCGTGAAGAGCAGATCGATGAAGGGATAAAGCGTCTGGCTGATCTGTTTAAGGAACTGCTTTAGTAATAAAAAGGATTAACCAAAAAGGAGGGATATGCCATGTTTGCACGTTTAACCACGGCTCAAATAAAGATGAAGAGGATAGATGAATTTATAAAGCGCTATGAAGAGAGTGTTGTCCCTGCAGCCAAGACACAGAAGGGGTATTGTGGAATCTATCTCTTCGTTGATCGCGAAACTGGCAATGGTGTTGCTATCAGCCTATGGGACAAAGAAGAAGATGCCCTTGCCAATGAACAAAACCTCTATTACCAGGAACAGGTAGCTAAGTTTATTACCTATTACGAAAAGAATCCTATTCGCGAAGGATATGAGGTTTGTGTTAAAGCCTGAACACTTCTTCCCAATTCAAATAACAATACATACTACCTGCAGATCATCCTTGGAGAAGACAATAGCCCTCCCTTCACCATAACTCGTACTTAGAGAGGGCCATTTAAATGAAAGTAAAACCGGACATTTTTACGTTGCTAAGAACCGGACATTTTCACTTTGCCTTGACACCGTACTTGCCGGTTTTGACAGTAAACATATTCTATGATATAAGTTTATTCTGGAAATTTGAGTGAGATATTCATAGTGAATAAATACTTGTTTTTATTCGCTTCTCATTTAAGCCACGTAACTTCTTCCCTCGACTCGTCATCAAATCTTCGAGGATTATCGAGGTTTCTTATATAGCTTTTCGAATTCTCAAAAGAATAAAATGCTGTGAAAGAACATAGAGTTGCCGTGACAGGATTAGGAGTTGTAACTCCTGTTGGAGTGGGCATTGAAGAATTCTGGGAGGGATTGAAAGCTGGCAGAAACGGTGTGTCGAGAGTGACACACTTCGACCCGACTGATTTTTCTTCTCATATGGCTGCAGAGGTGAAGGATTTTGATCCAAAAGAATGGGTGGATGCCAAATCAGTCAGGCGGATGGACAGGTTCACACAATTCAGTCTGGCCTCTTCAAAGATGGCGCTCGAAGATTCCGGTTTGTTTGATGCCTCCTTTGATGAAAACAGAGCGGGAGTGATCATTGGTTCTGGTATCGGAGGTTCAGATACAATTGAGAAGGCCCATTCCAGTCTTAGTGAGAAAGGACCAAAGTCTTTGAATCCCTTTTTTGTGTCGAAAGCGCTCATAAATATGGCAGCATGTGCAGTTTCCATTAAATATGGTTTGAAAGGACCTCTTTCTGCCCCTTCCGTTGCCTGTTCCACCGGGGCGAATGCAATCGGTGAGGCATTCCGGATTATTCAAAGAGGTGATGCGGACATTATGCTGACTGGAGGTTCTGAGGCCTGTGTCACTCCATTGGCCTTCGGAGGATTCTGTGCAACACGGTCCATGTCAAGAAGAAACGATTGTGTCGAGAAGGCAAGCAGACCTTTTGACAGAAACCGAGATGGTTTTGTTATGGGAGAAGGAGCCGGTGTCGTTGTTTTAGAAAAGCTTGCGCATGCGCACAGCAGGGGTGTCCGCATCTATGCCGAACTCGTCGGATATGGTAATGCCGCCGACGCTTTTCACTTCACAGCTCCGGAACCCAACGGTGAAGGGATGGTTAGAGTGATGAGAAAGACGATTAAAGATGCACATATCAATCCGGAGGACATAGAATATATCAATGCCCATGGCACTTCTACCGTACTGAATGATAAAACAGAAAGTAAAGCCATTATGAAGGTTTTTGGAGAATACGCGAAGAAACTGAAGCTTAGCTCTATAAAATCAATGATCGGCCACCTCTTGGCTGCTGCTGGAGCAGTGGAATTTGTATCTACGGTTATGAGCGTTTATACTGGCATTGTTCCTCCTACAATCAACTATGAAGAGTCCGATCCAGAATGCCCGCTCGATTATGTAGTCAATGGCGTTGAGGCGGTCGACGTTAAGATGGCGATGAGCAATTCTTTTGGATTTGGTGGAGGGAACGCATGTCTTATAGTAAAGAAAAATATTGGGGCTGAGAAATGAAAATTCCAAAGCTTACGATTGGAAGTATAACTTCAGATATTCCCATTATTCAGGGAGGTATGGGAGTCAAAGTTTCCCTTTCTTTGCTTTCTGCCGCTGTAGCCAAAGAGGGGGGAATAGGTACAATTGCAAGCGTGGGACTCGGTGATATTGAGGCTTCGAAAAATGAGTATGAAAGGGTGTCTCGGGAAGCTCTGGAGCAGGAGATCCAGAAAGCTAAAAGTTTGACAGATGGCCATATCGCCGTCAATATCATGGGTGTGCTCAGCAACGCCGACGATTTGGTAAGGGCTGCTGTAAGAGGAGGAATTAAAATAATTGCTTTTGGTGCTGGTCTTCCTCTTAAGCTTCCTGCCCTGGTAGAAGATAATTCAGTAAATCTTCTTCCTATCATCAGTTCGGGCAGGGCTGCTGAACTGATCCTTCGTTGCTGGGATAGACGTTTCAGAAGAACTGCCGATGGACTCATTCTCGAAGGCCCCTTAGCAGGCGGGCATCTTGGCTTTTCTTTTGAGCAGCTCAGTCATCCGGAAAAATATTCCCTCAATGATCTGCTGCCTGAAATTCTGGATGTCGTGAAACCATATGAAGATAAATACGGAAGCAAAATTCCTGTTATCGTTGCCGGAGGCATCTTTGATGGAAATGATATTGCCCGGATGTTGTCACTCGGGGCATCTGGAGTACAGATGGCTACACGTTTTGTTTGTACCGATGAATGTGATGTAGCTCAGGAGTTCAAGGAGGAATATCTTAAAGCTCGAAAAGAAGATATTGTCATTATTAAAAGTCCTGTGGGCATGCCTGGTAGAGCTATTCGGAATCAATTTTTAAAGTCTTTAGAAAATCAAGGCAAACTTAAAATTAACTGTCCTTATAGATGCTTGAGAACGTGCAACGTGAATGAGGCGAAGTATTGTATTGCCCTGGCTCTTGTAAACGCCTGCGTTGGAGATGTTGTCAACGGATTGATCTTTAGCGGACAGAATGCCTATCGTATCAATAAGATCATAACCGTTAAGGAACTCATATCAGAGCTCCTCGCCGAGATCGAGGCAAGCGATTTGACTTAAGTGAGTCATTTTATTCCTTTTTATCCCCTCTAATCCATTTATCCTGAATTATTCATAAAAACTGCCGACACCATATCTTATTTTCAATGATATCAGCTCTTTATGCTGTTTTTCTCATGACAAAGTCTTAGACTTTCTTCTATGTTCTCAATTTTATAATAAGTCGGCATTTTTTACCCT